>NZ_JAAFAN010000053.1:0-31252 GCF_010287905.1 Cellulosimicrobium composti | reverse complement strand
GGGGGGGGGGGCGGGGGGGGGGGGGGGGGGGGCCGGGGGGCGGGCCCCCCGCGCCCCGTCCGGGGGGGGGGGGGGCGGCCGGGCCCCCCCCCCCCCCCGCGACCCGCGCCGTCGGGCGTCGCACGGGGGCCCGACCGTCCGACGGCGCGCCGTCCCACCCACCCACGACCTACCTGCACACCCACACCGACGTGAAGGACTGAACGCACCATGGCCGACTACGTTCTCGCCATCGACCAGGGAACCACCAGCTCCCGGGCCATCGTCTTCAACCACTCCGGGGAGATCGTCTCCACGGGTCAGCTCGAGCACGACCAGATCTTCCCCCGCGCCGGGTGGGTGGAGCACAACCCCGAGCAGATCTGGAACAACGTGCGCGAGGCCGTGGGCCTCGCGCTGACGCGGGCGAACGTCACCCACCACGACATCGCGGCGGTCGGCATCACCAACCAGCGCGAGACCGCCGTGGTGTGGGACAAGACCACGGGCAAGCCGGTGTACAACGCCATCGTCTGGCAGGACACGCGCACCCAGAAGATCGTCGACGAGCTGGGCGGCTCGGACGGCCCCGACAAGTACAAGTCGATCGTCGGCCTGCCGCTCGCCACGTACTTCTCGGGCCCGAAGGTCAAGTGGATCCTCGACAACGTCGAGGGTGCGCGCGAGAAGGCGGAGGCCGGCGACCTGCTGTTCGGCAACACCGACACGTGGACGCTGTGGAACCTCACGGGCGGCGTCAACGGCGGCGTGCACGTCACGGACGTGACCAACGCGTCGCGCACCATGCTCATGGACCTCGACACGCTGAGCTGGCGCGAGGACATCGCCGCGGACATGGGCATCCCGATGTCCATGCTCCCCGAGATCAAGTCGTCCTCCGAGGTGTACGGCGAGGGCCGCCAGCAGGGCCTCCTGCCGGGCGTGCCGATCGCGGGCATCCTGGGCGACCAGCAGGCGGCGACGTTCGGCCAGGCGTGCTTCGAGGTCGGCCAGGCCAAGAACACGTACGGCACGGGCAACTTCATGCTGCTCAACACGGGCACCGAGAAGGTCATGAGCCAGAACGGCCTGCTCACGACGGTCTGCTACAAGATCGGTGACCAGCCCGCCCGCTACGCCCTCGAGGGCTCGATCGCCGTCACCGGCTCGCTCATCCAGTGGCTGCGCGACAACCTGGGCATGTTCGAGGACGCGCCCGACGTCGAGTGGCTCGCCGGGAAGGTCGAGGACAACGGCGGCGCGTACTTCGTGCCCGCGTTCTCGGGCCTCTTCGCCCCGTACTGGCGCTCGGACGCGCGCGGCGCGCTCGTGGGCCTCACGCGGTACGTCAACCGCAACCACATCGCGCGCGCCGCTCTCGAGGCGACGGCGTACCAGACGCGCGAGGTGCTGGACGCGATGAACGCGGACTCGGGCGTCGACCTCACCGAGCTCCGCGTCGACGGCGGCATGGTCGCCAACGAGCTGCTCATGCAGTTCCAGGCGGACCAGCTCGGCGTGGACGTCGTGCGCCCGAAGGTCGCGGAGACGACGGCGCTCGGTGCCGCGTACGCCGCGGGCATCGCGGTCGGGTTCTGGAAGGGCGAGCAGGACGTCATCGACAACTGGGCCGAGGACAAGCGCTGGAGCCCGTCCATGGAGTCCGGCGAGCGCGAGCGCCTCTACCGGAACTGGAAGAAGGCCGTGACGAAGACCTTCGAGTGGGTGGACGAGGACGTGGAGCAGTAGTCCTCGTGCCGCGGCCCGCGCGGGCCGCGTCGTGACCGCCCGGAGGGGTGGGGTGCCCGGGCACCCCACCCCTCCGTCGTGCCCGGGCCCGCACGCCTCAGCGCCGCGCGCGCCGCACGAGCGCGCGCACCGCCCACGCGCCGGCGCCGACGGCCGCGACCCAGGGTCCCGCCACGACGACCGGGTCGAGCACCTGGTGCCGGACGTCGACGCGCCCTCGGCGCGACGCGATGCCGTGGGCGCGCGCCTCGGCGAGCACCCCGGTCTCGGTGACCGGGTCGTCGGGGCGCCGCGAGGCGAGGGACCGCACGTGGCTCTCGACGGCGTCGACGCGGTCGCCGAGGAGGAGCAGGAACCAGTGGGCCGCGCGGCCCTCGCTGAAGCGCCGGTACGCGAGGCGCCGCACCGCGCCCGAGGCGCCGTGCAGGGGCGCGGACGTGCCGAACACCGGCGTGAGGCGTGCGTGCTCGACCGACCGCTCGCGCGGGCGCAGCTCGGGCTGGGCATCGGGGAGGTCCCAGTGCGCGCCGGTGGCCGCCGGGTCGTACACCTCGCGCGGGTACGACGGCCGGTCGGCGGGGTCGAGGTCCGCACCCCACCCGGGGATGCGCGCGCGCAGGGCGTCGCGGTCGACGGGCCGCCGCGCGGGCCCGGCCACGTAGGGCGTCTCGGCGTCGGTCATGGTGCGCCTCCTCAGTCCTCGTCGACCACGATCACGGGCTTGATGCACCCGTCGAGCTTCGCGGAGAAGATGTGGTACCCCTCGGCGACGTCCTCGAGCGGCACGCGGTGCGTGACGATGTCGCGCGGGGTCAGGTACCCGGCACGCACGTGCTCGAGGAGCCGCGGCCACTGCCGCTTCACCGGGGCCTGGTTCATGCGGAGCGTCAGCCCCTTGTTCACCGCGTCGCCGAACTTCACGGACGTGAACAGCGGGCCGTACGCCCCCATGACGGACACGGTGCCACCCTTGCGCACGGCGTCGATCGCCCAGTTCAGCGCGACGGGCGAGCCCGCCTGGAGCTTGAGCGTCGCGCCCGTGACGTGCTGGAGCAGGTTCCCGTCGGCCTCGGCCCCCACGGCGTCGATCACGCGGTCGGCCCCGAGCCAGTCGGTCGCCTTCTTGAGGTGCAGCACGACGTCGTCCACCTCGGTGAAGTTCACCGTCTCCGCGAACGCGAACTCGCGGGCCTTGGCGAGCCGGTAGTCGAGGTGGTCGACGACGATGACGCGCGCCGCGCCCATCAGCCACGCCGAGCGCGCGGCGAACAGCCCGACCGGCCCCGCGCCCAGCACGACCACGACGTCGCCCTCGGCGATCTCCGCGAGCTGCGCGCCGAAGTACCCGGTCGCGAGCGCGTCCGTGCACAGCAGCGCGTCCTCCGGGTGCAGCCAGTCCGGGACGACCGACGGCCCGACGTCCGCGAACGGGACCCGCACGTACTGCGCCTGGCCGCCGTCGTACCCGCCGGTCGTGTGCGAGTAGCCGTAGATGCCGCCCACGGCCGTCGCGTTGGGGTTGACGTTGTGGCAGTTCGAGTACAGCCCGCGCGCGCAGAAGAAGCACGAGCCGCAGTAGATGTTGAACGGCACCATCACGCGGTCCCCGACGCTGAGGTTCCGCACCGACGGCCCGACCTCCTCGACGACGCCCACGAACTCGTGCCCGAACGTGTGCCCCACACGCGTGTCCGGCATCATCCCGTGGTACAGGTGCAGGTCGGAGCCGCAGATCGCGGCACGCGTGACCCGCACGACGGCGTCGTTCGGGTGCTCGATCACCGGCTCGGGCTTCTCGTCGACCCGCACCTTGTACGGGCCGCGGTAGGTCATCGCGCGCATTCGTGACTCCCTCGGGGATCGACGTGAGACACCCCAGCCTGCACGCACCGTCCGCACCCGCATCTCCGGGGCGGGCTCGCCGTCGCGCCCGCCCCGGGGGCGAGCGGACGGGGACGTGCCTAGCGTCGGACGAGGCCGCGCCCGGCGGCCGCCGACGACGGGAGACGACATGACGGACACCCACCAGGACCTTCCCCACGCCGGGTCCGAGGAGGTCGCGACGGTCCGCGACCTCATCAAGGACGAGCGGATCGCGATGCTCACGACCGTCGCGCAGGACGGGAGCCTCGTCAGCCGGCCGATGGGCGTGCAGGCCGTCGACTTCGACGGCGACCTGTGGTTCTTCGCCGCGGCGGACTCGCACAAGGTCGCCGAGATCGCGCGCGACTCGGCCGCGAACGCGGCGTTCTCCGGCTCGAGCTCGTGGGTCTCGCTGTCCGGTCGCGCGACGCTCGTGCACGACCCCGACACGATCCGCGAGCTGTGGAACCCCGTCGCGGACGCGTGGTTCCCCGACGGTCCGGACACGCCCGGCGTCGTGCTCATCCGCCTGCACGCCGAGACCGCGGAGTACTGGGACTCCCCCGGCGGCCGCGTCGCGACGCTCTTCAGCCTCGTCAAGGCGAAGGTCACGGGGAAGCCGTACGACGGGGGCGAGAACGAGACCGTCGCGCTCTGACGGCCGGGCCGACCGCGGGTCCCCGCGCCGCGGCTAGGGTGGCCGGGTGAGCGTCGTGCGCGAGACCAGCTACACCGTCCCCGGCATCCACGTGACCGACCGCGAGCTCGAGGTGCCGCTCGTCTGGGACGACGACGCGGACCCGCGCCGTCTGACCCTGTTCGTGCGCGAGCTCGTCGACCCGGTGCGGCGCCGTGACGACCTTCCGCTGCTCGTGTTCCTCCAGGGCGGCCCCGGGGGCAAGGGGCCGCGCCCGACGGGGCGCGACGGGTGGGTCGCGACGGCGCTGGAGACGCACCGCGTGGTGCTCCTCGACCAGCGCGGGACGGGCCGCTCGTCGGCCGTGCGGGGTGCCGCGCTCGCGGCGCGTGGCACGGGCGCCGCCCAGGCCGAGTACCTCTCCCGCTTCCGGGCGGACGCGATCGTCGCGGACGCCGAGCACGTGCGCCGCACCGTGTACGGCGGGCGGCGCTGGACGTCGCTCGGCCAGTCCTACGGCGGCTTCCTCACGATGACGTACCTGTCGCGCGCGCCCGAGGCGCTCGCTGCGTGCTACGTCACGGGCGGGCTGCCGGGCCTCACGGCGGACGCGCGCGCGGTGTACCGCCGCACCCAGCCCCGCGTCGTCACGAAGAACGCGGCCTACCGCGCGCGCTACCCCGACGACGCGGCCCGCCTCGCGCGCGTCGCGGACCGACTCGCCGCGGGCGACGTGCGGCTGCCCGACGGCGACGTGCTCACCGTGCGGCGGTTCCAGTCGCTCGGCATGGACCTCGGCATGAAGCCCGGCCCCGAGCGCATCCACTGGGTCGTCGACGAGGCGTTCGACGCCGGCGCTCCCGACGAGCTCACGGACACGTTCCTCGCGGACGTCGCGGCGGCGACGTCGTTCCGCACGAACCCGCTGTACGCGGTGCTGCACGAGTCGATCTACGCGCAGTCGGGCACGGGGCCGACGGCGTGGGCGGCCGAGGCGGTGCGGGCCGAGGACCCGGCGTTCGAGCCGGGGGCCCGGCCCCTGCTGCTCACGGGCGAGATGATCTACCCCTGGATGTTCGAGGAGGTCGCGGCGCTGCGCCCGTTCCGCGCGGCCGCGGACGCGCTCGCCGCGCGCGACGACTGGCCCGACCTGTACGACCTCGACGTGCTCGCGCGCAACGAGGTGCCGGTCGAGGCGGCGGTGTACGCGGACGACATGTTCGTCGACGCCGGGCTGTCCCTCGAGACGGCCGCGCACGTGGGCAACGTCGCCACCTGGGTGACGAACGAGTTCGAGCACGACGGCCTGCGGACCGGCGACGTGCTGGCGCGCCTCGTCGAGCGCCTCGCCGCCCGCGGCGGTCCCCTGCCCGTCGCCTGAGCACCGACGCGCCCCGGCGATGCGCCCCGGGCGCCCGCTCAGCGGTCGGACGACGGAGCGTGCTTCGCGAGGAACGCGTAGACCTCGGTCGCGTCCACGCCCGGGAAGGCCCCGGACGGCAGCGCGGAGAGCACGTGCTGGTGCATGCGCGCGCTCGGCCACGACGCGTCCTCCCAGCGTGCCGCGGCTTCCGCGGCCGGGCGACGGCAGCACGACTCGTCGGGGCACGTCGACTGGCGCCGCACGGTCGTGTCGCGACCGCGGAACCACTTGGCCGACGCGAACGGGACCCCGACGGCGATCGAGAACTGGCCGGTCGTCGTCGTGCCCGTCTGGGTGGAGCACCAGAAGGTGCCCGCGGGCGTGTCGGTGTACTGGTACGACTCCTGCGCGCGGTCGCGCCGCGTGAACGCCTCCCGGACGGCCCACTTCCGGCACACCATCTGCCCCTCGATCGCGCCCGCGACGTCGGCCGGCAGGGGCAGGCCGTCGTTCTCGTAGCCGCGGAACAGCGCGCCGTCGTCGCCCACGCGCAGGAAGTGCACCGGGATGCCGAGGTGCACGGTCGCGAGGTTGGTGAAGCGCTGCGCCGCGGCCTCGTGCGTGACGCCGAACGCGTCGCGGAAGTCCTCGACCGCGAGGTCCTTCTCGCGCTTGCGCCGCTCCAGGAAGTCGACCGCGGCGCTCTGCGGGATGAGGCAGCACGCCGCGAAGTACGTGATCTCGACGCGCTGGCGCAGGAACTCCGCGTACGAGCGCGGGCGCTCGTGCCCGAGGACGCGGTGGGCGATCGCCTGGAGCGCGAGCGAGCGCAGTCCGTGGCCCCCGGGGATCGACGCGGGCGGGAGGTAGATGCGCCCGTTCTCCAGGTCGGTGACCGTACGGGTGGAGTGCGGCAGGTCGTCGACGTGCCAGATGGTGAAGCCCAGCTGCTCGGCCATGCGCGCGACCGTGCGGTGCGTGAGCGCCCCGACGGTGTACCCGGCCTTGCGCGCCATCTCCTCGGCGAGCGCCTCGATCTCGGGGTAGTAGTTGTCGCGCGCCTGGCGCTCGAGGCGCAGCTCGGTGTTCGCGCGGCGCGCCTCCTCGGGGGTCGCGACGGCCTCCGTGGCGCGGCGCTGGAGCTCGGCGTGGAGCCCGACGAGGTTCTCCAGCACCGGCAGCGGGAGCTTCTGGCTCGCCTTGACGGGCGGCAGCCCGAGGCCCGCGAACAGGGGGCCGCGCTGCGCGCGGTCCAGCGCGATCTCGAGCGCGGCGCGGCGGGACGGGGGCTCGTCGGTGAGGAGCTCCGTGAGGGAGACGTCGAGCGCCTGGGCGAGCTGTTGCAGGAGCGACAGCCGGGGCTCGCGCCGCCCGTTCTCGATCATCGACAGCAGGCTCGGGGCCGTCCCGACGGCCTCGCCGAGCGCGTCGAGCGTGAGGCCGCGCGCGGTGCGGAAGTGTCGCACGCGGCGGCCGAGCGTGATGAGGTCCGCCTGCGGCTCGGTGGGCGAGTCCGCGGGGCGTGGGGAGCGGCCGTTCGGGCGGGGGCGCGTCGGCGGCGTCGTGCTCGGCATGTCCTTGACAGTACGTCAAGATCCTTCGTTCTTCACAGCGCCCCGGCAAGAAATCCGGACCGAAGCCGCGCGAACCTGGGGGTACAGCACGCCCACCGCCGAGCGAGGAGAACCCATGACCACCGCCGCAGGCTCGCGCCCGACCCGCCGCACGCGCCACGCCGCCCTGCTCGACGACGTCGACACCGACGTCTCAGGGCTCGCGACGACCCCCGCGGCCGCAGGAGCCGGCGGGCCGGACCCGCGCCCGCGCGACGCCCGCGCCTGGGTGCGGGAGATCGCGAACCTCACCGAGCCGGACGCGATCGTGTGGTGCGACGGCTCCGGGGAGGAGAAGCAGCGCCTGATCGACCTGCTCGTGGACGCCGGCACCCTCCTCCCGCTCGACCCCGAGCTGCGCCCCGGCAGCTACCTCGCGCGCTCCGACCCGAGCGACGTCGCGCGCGTCGAGTCGCGCACGTTCATCTGCTCGCGCGAGGAGGTCGACGCCGGCCCGACCAACAACTGGCGCGAGCCGGACGTCATGCGCGCCGAGCTCCGCGGCGTGTTCGAGGGCTCGATGCGCGGACGCACCATGTACGTCGTGCCGTTCTCGATGGGGCCGGTGGGCGGCCCCATCTCCCAGGTCGGCATCCAGGTCACCGACTCGCCCTACGTCGTCGTGAGCATGGGCATCATGACGCGCGTCGGGACCGCCGTCATGGAACGCATCGACGCCGGCGCCCCGTTCGTCCCGGCCGTGCACTCGGTGGGCGCGCCGCTCGTCGACGACACGGGCGCCGTCCGGGAGGACGTGCCGTGGCCGTGCAACGACACGAAGTACATCGTCCACTTCCCCGAGACCCGGGAGATCTGGTCGTTCGGGTCCGGGTACGGCGGCAACGCGCTGCTCGGCAAGAAGTGCTTCGCGCTGCGCATCGCGTCCGCGATGGCGCGCGACGAGGGCTGGCTCGCCGAGCACATGCTGCTCATCCGCGCGACGTCGCCCGAGGGCCGGGCCTACCACCTCGCCGCGGCTTTCCCGTCCGCGTGCGGCAAGACGAACCTCGCGATGCTGCGCCCCACGATCCCCGGGTGGACCGTCGAGACCATCGGCGACGACATCGCGTGGCTGCGCCCCGGCCCCGACGGCCGCCTGCGCGCGATCAACCCCGAGGCCGGCTTCTTCGGCGTCGCGCCCGGCACCGGCGTCGAGACCAACCCCGCCGCCGTCGAGACGTTCGCGCGCGACACGATCTTCACGAACGTCGCGCTCACCGACGACGGCGACGTCTGGTGGGAGGGCCTGACACCCGAGCCGCCCGCGCACCTGATCGACTGGACCGGCCAGGACTGGACGCCCGACTCCGGCCGACCCGCCGCCCACCCCAACTCGCGGTTCACCGTCTCCGCCGCGCAGTGCCCCACGATCGCCGACACCTGGGAGGACCCCGAGGGCGTCCCGGTCGACGCGATCATCTTCGGCGGGCGCCGCGCGACCAACGTGCCGCTCGTCGCGCAGGCGTACGGGTGGGAGCACGGCGTCTTCATGGGCGCCACCATCTCCTCCGAGCAGACCGCCGCCGCCGAGGGCACCGTCGGCGCGCTGCGCCGCGACCCGTTCGCCATGCTCCCGTTCTGCGGCTACAACATGGCCGACCACTGGGCGCACTGGCTGCGCGTCGGGGCGTCGCTCGACCCCGACAAGCGCCCCAAGATCTTCCAGGTCAACTGGTTCCGCAAGGACACGGACGGCCGCTACCTGTGGCCCGGGTTCGGCGAGAACTCGCGCGTCGTCGCCTGGATCGCCGCGCAGGTGGACCGCGCGCGCGGCGTACGCACCGACTGCGGCGCCGTCACGAGCCCCGTCGGCCTGCTGCCCGCGCCCGGTGCGCTCGAGCTCGGCGGGCTCCGGATGGACGACGGCGACCTCGACGCCCTGTTCGACGTCTCGCCCGAGCAGTGGCTCGCCGAGGCCGACCTCACCGCGGAGTTCTTCGACACGTTCGGCAACCGCGTGCCGGACGAGCTCTGGGCACAGCTCGCCCGGCTCCGCGACCGGTTCGGGGCCTGACGCACCGTCCGCCTCGCGTCACGTCGCCCGCCCGGGGTGCCGGGCGCGGGGCGGGCCCGCCCACGTGCGTGCGCCCGCGCGCGCTCGCACGATGGACGGGTCGGCTCCAGCAGACGGGCCTCGGTGCAGCACCGTCCGAAGGACCCACCATGATCAGCACGGACCAGATCGAGAGGCTGCTCTCCGGCGGCACCGTCGTCTCGCAGGCCGGTGAGAAGCTCGGCAAGGTCGGCCAGGTCTTCCTCGACGACCGCAGCGGCGAGCCCGAGTGGGTGACGGTCAGGACCGGCCTGTTCGGCACCGCCGAGTCCTTCGTGCCCCTCACGGACGCGGAAGTCCGGGGCGACGAGATCCGCGTCCCGTACACCAAGGAGACGGTCAAGGGCTCGCCCCGGGTCGACGACTCCGAGGGCCACCTCTCGCACGAGGAGGAGGTGGAGCTCTACCGCTACTACGGCCGCGCGTCCGCGGCGGACGACGGCGCCTCCCCGCACGAGGCGGGCTCCCCCGGCCTCGACCGGGAGGGCGACGACGCGGACCGCGGCGTCGGCAGGCACGCCGCCGGCCCGCTGCGGGACGACGCGTCCTCCGAGGACCAGCGGGGGGACCGTGGAGCCGGCGGGGAAGGCACGTACCGGCTCCGCCGCTACGTGGTCACCGAGTACGTCGCCGAGACCGTGCCGGGCGAGGAGGTGCCGCCTCCGCCCGAAGCCCCGGGCGAGGGCGTGGGCGGCCCGTCGTCGCACGGCACGAGCGTCCAGGAAGGGCGTCCGTCATGAGCACCAGCTACGGGGCGACCCCGCCCCCGGACGACCGCGCGGGCCGCGACCCCCGCGGTGGGGACCCGCGAGGCACCGACCCTCGCGTCACGGATACCGGCCGCACGGACCCTCGTGGGGCCCACGAGGCCCTCGCCCGTGACCGCGACTCCGTCGTGGCGCGGGAGAAGGAGGAGTACGGCGGCATCAAGATCGGCTCGGCCTTCTTCGGGTGGCTCACCGCCACCGGGACGGCCGTCCTGCTCACGGCCCTGGCCGCCGCGGCGGGCGCCGCCTTCGGGCTGTCGGGCACGACCGACGCGCAGGAGGCCGTCGAGCAGGCGACCGAGAACGCCGGGACGATCGGCGTGGTCGGCGGCATCGTGCTGGTCGTCGTCCTGTTCGTCGCGTACTTCTGCGGCGGGTACGTCGCGGGCCGCATGGCGCGCTTCGACGGCGCGAAGCAGGGCCTCGCGGTGTGGCTGTGGGCCGTGGTCATCGCGATCGTGCTCGCCCTGCTGGGGCTCGTAGCGGGCAGCCAGTTCAACGTGCTCTCGCAGCTCAACGCGTTCCCCCAGATCCCGGTGAGCCCGAGCGACCTCACGACCGGCGGTGTCATCGCCCTCGTCGCGGCCGCCGTCGTGAGCTTCGTCGGTGCCGTCCTCGGCGGCATCGCCGGCATGCGCTTCCACCGCAAGGTCGACCGGGCCGGCCTGGACGTCTGACGACGGGCGGGGCGCCGCCCCAGCAGATGCGCCACGGGTCGAGCGCTGCGCAGCGAGCGCAGCACTCGTCCCCGGGCGCGTCACGGGACCGACCCGCGAGCCGGTGCGTCAGTACGCGGTGCCCATGAGGCCGCGGACGTCGGCGAGCGTGCGGTCGGCGACGGCGTTCGCGCGGGCGTTGCCCTCGCGGAGCACGTCGAGCGGGTCGGGGCCGTCCCCGGCGGCGAGCGCCCGCCGCCGGGCGCGCAGGGGACGGAGGTGCTCGACGAGCGCCTCCGTCACCACCTGCTTGAGCCGGACCGCGCCTGCCGCGCCGACCTCGTCCGCGAGCGCCTCCGGCGTCATCCCCGCGGCGAACGCGCCGAGCGTAAGGAGGTTGGCGACCTCCGGTCGGCGCTCGGGCTCGTAGGTCACGTGGCGCTCGGAGTCGGTGCGGTGACGTCGCACGAAGCGCGCGGTGGCGTCCTCGTCGTCGCGCAGCTCGAGCGCGTTGCCCGCGGACTTGCTCATCTTGCGACCGTCGGTGCCGAGCACGGTGGGCGCTGGCGCGAGCAGGACGTCGGGCTCGGGGAAGTACGGCTGCGCGGCGGCGTAGCGCTGGTTGAAGCGGCGGGCGACGGTGCGCGTGATCTCGACGTGCGGGAGCTGGTCCTGCCCGCCGGGGACCAGGTTGCCGTGGCAGAACAGGATGTCGGCGGCCTGGTGCACCGGGTAGGTGAAGAGCAGGCCGCTCATGGGCCGGCCATGCCGCGCTGCGGCCGCGGCGGCCTCGGTCTTGACGGTCGGGTTGCGCTCGATCTCGGCGGTGGTGACGAGGCTGAGGAACGGGAGCAGGAGCTGGTTGAGGGCGGGGACGGCGGAGTGGGCGAAGATCGTCGTGCGGGCGGGGTCGATGCCGGCGGCCAGGTAGTCGAGGACGACCTCGCGGACGGTCCCGCGCAGGTCGCCGGGGTCGTCGCGGTCGGTGATCACCTGGTAGTCGGCGACGACGAGCACGACCTCGACGCCGTCGTCCTGGAGCCGGACGCGGTTCGCGAGGGTGCCGAGGTAGTGGCCCAGGTGCAGCGCGCCGGTCGGACGGTCGCCGGTGAGGACCCGGAAACCCGACGGGTCGGTCGCGAGCCGCGCCTCGATCTCGGCGGACCGCTCCCGCGCGGCGGCGACGGACGCGGTCGACGAGGGCAGAGTGGCCGAGGACGCGGACGGGGAGCCGGTCGACGACGCCGTGGCGGTCGGGTGGGTCGTCTCGGTCGGGTCGAGGGTCGTGGTCATGGTGCTCTCCTTCGGTGGGGAGCCACGCACCACGTCCGGTCGAGGACCGGACCGGCCCGGACATGACGACGTCCCGGCTGCGGCGCGCAGCTCGGGACGTGGGCAGGACAGGTCACGGCTGCGGGGGCAGCCACCACCAGCTCTGCGTGATCATGCGCCCACCTTACGCCCGGCCTCGCGTGGGCGAGCCCCTCGGCGAGAATGGTCGGATGCCTGAGATCTCCGTCGAGAACGTCACCGGTCCCGTCGCCTACCACGCCGAGGGCCCGGTGTGGTGGCCCGGGTGGGGCGGGCTCCGGTACGTCGACATGCTCGCGGGCGACCTCCTGACACTCCGGCCCGACGGCGGCCTCGATCGTCTGCACGTGGGCGACCACGCGGCCGTGGTGCGGCCGCGGACCGGGGGCGGGTTCGTGGTCGGGCTCGCGCGGTCGGTCGCGGTCGCGGACGACGACGGTGCACCGGTCCGCACGCTCGCGACGCTCGTCGACGACCCGACGGTCCGCCTCAACGAGGGGGCCGCCGGACCCGACGGCGCGTTCTACGCGGGCGGCCAGGCGGAGGGCGAGCGGCCGAGCGCGCTGTACCGGGTAGAGGTTGACGGCTCGTCGCGCGTCGTGCTCGACGGCATCGAGGTGTCGAACGGGCTCGGGTTCTCGCCGGACGGGTCCCGGGCCTACTACGTCGACTCGGCGACGCGGCGGATCGACGTGCTCGACGTCGTCCCGGCCGCGGAGGACCCGCGCGGTCTCGTGCGGCGTCGCCCGTTCGTGGAGATCGACCCCGACGACGGCATGCCGGACGGCCTCACGGTCGACGCGGAGGGCGGCGTCTGGGTGGCGCTGTGGGGCGGCGGCGCGGTCCGGCGCTACTCCCCCGACGGCACGCTCGACGCCGTCGTGCCGCTCCCGGTGTCGCAGGTGAGCGCGTGCACGTTCGGCGGCGACGACCTCGACCGGTTGTTCGTCACGACGTCGCGCCAGGGACTGGACGACCCCGACGCGGACGAGGCCGCGTCGGGGTCGCTGTTCGTGGCGGAGCCGGGGGTCCGGGGGCTCCCGGCCCTGCCGTTCGCGGGCTGAGCGGCGCCGCGGGGCCTCAGCGGACGGCGTCGCGCACGCGCTGCTCGGCGCGGCCCAGGCCGTCGATCTCGAGCGTGACGACGTCGCCCGCGCGCAGGTAGGGGAAGCGCCCGGACAGGGCGACGCCCTGCGGGGTCCCGGTGTTGATGAGGTCGCCGGGCTCGAGGACCATGTACTGCGACAGGTGGTGCACGAGGTACGCGACGTCGAAGATCATGTCGGCCGTCGTCGAGTCCTGGCGGGGCTCGCCGTTGACCCAGGACCGGAGCCCGAGGTTCTGGACGTCCACCTCGTCGGCGGGGACGAGCCACGGGCCGAGCGGGTTGAACGTCTCGCAGCTCTTGCCCTTGGACCACTGACCGCCGGAGACCTTCATCTGGTAGTCGCGCTCGGAGACGTCGTGCGACAGGACGTAGCCCGCGACGTGGTCGAGCGCCTCCTCCGGGGACGACAGGTAGCGCGCCCGGCGGCCGATCACGACGCCGAGCTCGACCTCCCAGTCGACCGTCGTCGCGCCGGGCGGCACGAGGACGTCGTCGTGCGGGCCGACGACCGTGTTCGAGTGCTTCCAGAAGACGATCGGGACCTCCGGCGGCGCCGAGCCGGACTCGGCGGCGTGCTCCGCGTAGTTCATCCCGATGCAGACGACGGCGGTGGGCCGGGCGACGGGCGCGCCGACGCGCAGGTCGTCCGCGCCGTCGAGCACGGGCAGCGCGCCCGCGGCGAGCGCCGCGCGGACCCGGCCGACGCCGTCGGCCGCGAGGAACGCGCCGTCGATGTCGCGGGTGAGCGGGTCGAGGGAGTACACGACCCCGTCCTCGCGGACGGCGGGACGCTCCTGGCCGAGGGGGCCGAGTCGGACGAGCTGCACGGGTGGGTCTCCTAGGTCTGGGGCGGGCGGGGCCGACCGCGACGTGCTGCGGAGCGCCGCGGTGCGAGAGCAGTGTGCGCGTTCTCAGGCGAGGGCGCTCGCGTGGTCCGGGTTGACGATCGAGGGCACGGGCCGGCCCGCGAGGAAGTCGACGGCGTTGCGCGCGGTGTGCACGGGGAGGTCCTGCATGGCCTCGGGCGAGAACCACGCGGCGTGCGGGGTGAGCAGCACGTTGTCCAGGGTGCGCAGGCGCGAGTCGGCGGGCAGCGGCTCGGTCGCGTAGACGTCGAGCGCGGCCGAGCCCACGTGGCCGGACGCGAGCGCGTCGGCGAGCGCGTCCTCGTCGATGAGCGGCCCCCGGCACGTGTTGACGACCCGCACCCCCGGCTTCGCGGCGGCGAGCGTGCGGGCGTCGAGCAGGTGGCGCGTCGAGTCGGTGAGCGGCGCGTGCAGCGTGATGACGTCGGCGCGCGCGACGGCCTCGTCGATCCCCACGGCCTCGTGCCCGTCGGACGCCACGGCCTGCGGATCGACGAACGGGTCGTGCACGAGCACGCGGTAGCCGAGCGCGCGGGCGGAGCGCGCGACCTCGGAGCCGATCCGCCCGTACCCGATCACGGCGACGACCGTGCTGGACAGGCGCGCGACGTGCTGCGCCGTCGGCGCCCACGTGCCGGCGCGCAGCGCGCGGTCGTAGGCGACGAGGCCGCGGTCGAGCGTGAGGATCATCGCGACCGTGTGGCTCGCGACCTCCTCGATGCAGTAGGTCGGGGTGTTCGCGACGGCGACGCCGCGCTCGGTGGCGGCCGCGACGTCGACCATGTCGTAGCCGATGCCCATGCGCGAGACCATGCGCACCCCGCCCGGCCGGGCGACGGCGTCGAGCACGCGGGCCGTGATCGGGGCCCACTGCACGACGAGCGCGGAGGGCGCGGACCCGCTCGCGGCGGCCTCCTCGACGGCGGCGATCACCTCGTCCTCGGTGCGCGCCGCAGCGCGCACGGCCCGCAGCCCGGCGGCGGTCAGGGTGTCCTCGCACGCGGTCCCGGGCAGGTCGCAGTCGGTGATGACGACGGTGTCGGCTGTCATGCGAGGAATGCTATAGCAAATAGCACGCTCGACCAACCCTCGGGCCGGTCGGATGCTATAGCGTGGGCTCATGACCTTTGCCCCGGACGGCGCCCGCCGCCGCCTCGCCCTCGTCACCGGCGCCAGCTCCGGCATCGGTGCCGCCACCGCCCTCCAGCTCGCGCGCGACGGGCACGACGTCTGGCTCACGTACACCGGCGGCGAGGCCGGCGCGCGCGCCACCGCCGCCCGGTGCGAGGAGGAGGGCGCCGCGACGCGCGTCTCGCGCCTCGACCTGCGCGACACCGCGTCCGTCGAGGCGCTCGTCGCCGATGTCACCGACGCCTGGGGACGCCTCGACGTGCTCGTCAACAACGGCGGCGTGTGCCCCTACCGCGCGCTCGACGACATCGAGCTCGACGAGTGGGACATGGTCATGGAGACCAACGCGCGCGGAACGTTCGTGCTGTCGCGCGCCGCGCTCCCGCTGCTGCGCGCGGACCGGCCGGAACCCGCGGGGGCGTCGGTGACGCCCGACGAGCGGGCCGCGCGCGACCGCGCGATCGTCAACCTCTCGTCCATCGCGGGCGAGCAGGGCGCGCTCAAGACCGGCGTGCACTACGCCGCGAGCAAGGCCGCGATCCTCGCCATCACGCGCTCCTTCGCGCGCATCCTCGCGAGCGAGGGCATCCGCGTGAACGCCGTGACCCCCGGCCCCGTGACGAGCGCGATCACCGACCAGCTCGCCCCCGACGCCCGTGCCGGGCTCACCGCGTCCATCCCCCTCGGGGACTTCGGCACGCCCGACGACGTCGCCTGGGTCGTCGCGTCCCTCGCCTCCCCGCGCGCCGGGTTCGTCACCGGCGCGACGTACGACGTCAACGGCGGCGTCCGGATCGACTGACCGCCGGTCCGCCGGTCCGCCGCGACACTCGCCCACCACTGCCCGAGGAGGCACCCATGAGCACGTCCCCGTCCGCCGTCGTCACCGCCCAGGTCGACGCGTTCAACGTCCGCGACCTCGACGGCTTCTGCGCGACCTACGCACCCGACGCCGTCGTCAGCGGCGTGACCCCCGAGCCGATCGTCGGCCGCGACGCCCTGCGCGCGTTCTACGCGAGTCGGTTCGAGGACGCCGCCCTGCACTGCGTCATCGACGCGTCCGTGACGTTCGGCGACCGCTGGCTCGTCGCGCGCGAGCTCGTCACGACGTCGAACGGCACCGGCGAGACCATCGCGACGTTCGAGGTCCGCGACGGCCTCATCACCCGCGCGAGCATGGTTAAAGACGAATGAACAAAAGGCGGCGGCCTAACGAGCGCACCCAGCACCGACCTGAGCGACGAAACTCCTTGGCGGAACCGACACCCCATGGCCGCTCGCCGAGGGGCAGCCACCGAATCGCTCGCCTACGTGCGGCCTCGGCGCTAGGCTCACGACGAGCAACCGCCCTGTGCTCGACACGAACGCCGTCGATCGCGTCTACCGGAAGGTGTGGAGAACGCCCGTGCCTAAACTCACCTCTATAAGCATCACTGGGCTATTCGGATACGCTGATCACAAGATCGCTGTTCGGCCAAACTCTCCGACCATCATAACCGCTCCGAATGGCGCTGGAAAAACGCATGTCCTAAGCATCACTAAACACGCCCTTGCGTTGGATATTGACGGACTATCCTCGCTTCCGTTCGAAAAGGCCGTATTCGACTTTAATGAAGGCCAGTCGATGATCGTCGAACGCGGGCCATCCCTTGATGAAAAGCCAACTGCCACATACTCTCTCGTTCAGGGGGGCAAGACCCTTGAAGGGCCTGCAGTCCTCTCCGGTACGCGCACTGAGGACGGGCTCCCGCTACCCACACATCTCGAAGAGAGGCCCGACGGGAATTGGTTCGATACACGAAGTGCCAGGGTTGTATCTAGAGCTCTGATCGAGAACGCGTACCGCGTAACCTTGCCAGAGTCGCGCGCGAAACGATTTGACAAGATACCTCAAATTCTCCAAATCTCTACCGCCGTAGCGCCAATTCTTATCGACACAAAGAGACTCGATGCCCCTGCAGCACACGAAGTGCGGGGCCGTCGCGAAAGAGACCCCAACTTCGTAGTCGCAGATCGAATCCACCGTTATGTCCAGCAGATCCGGGTGGAAGTCGTCCAGGCGCGGCGCGCATCGATTCGCGCGACCCAAGAGAGCGATATTAGCTTCGCAATGCGCGCGCTTGCTGTAGCAAAGAAAACGATCAATGAGAGAAAACTGCATGCGCGCTATGACCGCATAGTGGCAAGTTACGAGCGGCTTTCGCGGAACGGCCTCGCCGTCGGCGAGGAGCTCCCGCCATTCCCGGAAAGCACTACACCTACGGTCCGGCGCATTCTGAGCCCATTTCTGGACGATTGGGAGGCGCGGCTACAGCCACTTCTGCCACTCAATGAGAAACTCGAAACGCTGCGCGACATCTTGGATACCAAGCTCCGAGAGTCCGGGAAGAGGACTACGATAGACAGCGACGGTCGATTAGGTTTCGAGAGTTTCTCTGGCAGAAGGATTCGTGTATCGAGTCTGTCTTCTGGCGAGCAGCACTTGGTTGCTCTCTTCACGGCTTTGCTCTTCACTGCGAGCGAGGATTCAATTGTACTGATAGACGAACCAGAAATTTCGATGCACATCGCATGGCAGCATGCATTCCTGGAAGATATCTCGCGGGTTGCTTCTGTGCGCAACCACCAGGTAATCCTTGCTACTCACTCCACAGCGATAGTCAACGGCAGATGGGATATCGAAGAGGCACTTGAACTACGGCTTCCACCGGACTTGGAGGCGAGTCAGAGCGATGACTTCGACTTCGACATCGACGACTTGCTCGGCGGTATGGAATGACGCTCAGGGGTCATGACGTCCTCTCCGACCGAATTCGGATGCATGTCCGCGCGAGTGACAGCCCTGTAGTCGTAGTAGAGGGGCCCGACGACGCTCTGGTTCTTAAACCGCATCTCGAGGGCGCCCAGTTCTTCCCGGCCGCTGGAAAGCCGAACGCGATCGAGACTGCGCGCGATCTGATTGAAAGCGGCATTTCCGACTTCACATGCATTACAGATCCTGATTTCGATGACCCTCTCGATTTTGCTGACTTAGCCTCGGTTCATCACCCGTACGAGGGTGCCGACCTTGAGGCGATGCTGATTGGCTTGGGCGTTCTTGCCCTGGTTCTCGAGCACACGGGTTCGCGGCCAAAAATACAGGCGGCCGGGGGGCCCGACGCGGTGGTTCGATTGCTTATTCGGCTCGCTGCTCCGGTTTCCCGGTTGCGCGCCGCAAGTCGTCGTCAGGCTTGGGGGATCGCCTTCGACGAGGTCGAAATCGAAAAATATGTGGACTCCAAGGGTGAAATGAGACTGAAAGTCCCTGAGTATTGCCTCGCGCTTCGCCGGCGCACCTTGGATGTGCTTCGAAATTCGGACGGCAACGTTTCCGCGGTTCCGAGCGATGCGGTAATGATCAGTTCGTGCGATTCCGATTGCGATGCGGATGCTCTGCGGTTCCGCGGGAAGGACGTGCTCGCCCTCGCTAGCGTGGCAACGCGAAGGCAGTTTGGAAATCTGTCCAAAGCGGCATCCGACAAGGATTTGCTCTGCAATCAACTGCATAGCAGTTCAGGTTTGCTGCTTTCTCGCTCCAACTGGCTAGCGGTATTGAAACGGAGGGTTGGAGCCTAGAAGGGCGCACGGTGCGTTCGCAGCAGTCTCGACGAACCGTCTCGATCACCGATCGGTAGCAGCTAGTCTTCCAAACGCGGCCGGCCCGGTTCAGCTGCCGAACCGCTAGCGCGAGCACAAGTTCTTTCATAGCGTGCGTCGAGGTCCGGGTCGTGGGGCGGGTCGCCGAACGACGCGGTCCAGGCGCCGTCGGCGGCGATCGACTGGCCGGAGACGTAGCCCGCCTCGTCGGACAGCAGGAACGCGACGAGCGCGGCGATCTCCGCGGACTCGGCGATGCGCCCGAGCGGCGGGCCCTCGGCGAGGGCGCGCTCCTCGGCGGCCGGGTCGGCCGCGCGGGCGATCTGGGCGTCGAGGTGCGGGGTGCGCACCCCGCCCGGCGCGACGGTGTTGGCGCGGATGCCGTACCGCCCGTACGTCACGGCGACGGAGCGCGCGAGCGCGTCGATGCCGCCCTTGGTCAGCTCGTAGGCGGCGTGGTCAGCGAACGCCGCACGGCCGTGGATCGAGCCGATGTTGACGATCGACCCGCCGCTCACCTGGTCGGTGAACGCCTCGACGGCGGCGGCGCAGCCCCAGAGGTAGCCGAGACCGTTGATCTCGACGACGTCGCGCGCGTCCTGCTCGACCTGCGCCGCCCGCTCCGGGTCGGCGAGCGCGTGCAGCGGCGTGCGGACGGTGATGCCCGCGTTGTTCACCCATCCGGCGAGCGGCGCGAGGTCGCGCGCGGCCCGCGCGGCCTCGCGGTGGGTCTCGCGGTCGCGCGAGTCGCCCAGCACGACGTCGGCGCACACCCCCTCCTCGAGCGTCCCCGAGCCCGGGGTGCGCTCCAGCCCGACGACGGTCCACCCGTCGGCGGTGAGGCGCGCGGCCACGGCGCGGCCGATGCCCTTGCCGCTGCCGGTGACGACGACGCTGCGGTGCTCGCTCGCGGGTCCAGCCGAGGGTCCGGTCACAGGGCTGCCTCCAGGTCGAAGCGGTCGGGGTCGAGCGTGAAGCCCAGGCCGGGCGCGTCCGGCGGGGTCGCGTGGCCGACGTCGAACACGGGACCGCCGCGCACGAGCAGCGGCGCGGGGTCGTAGGGGTTGCCCGCGGGAGATCGGTCGAACGTCTCGACGCCGATGCCCGCCGCGCCGCCCAGGTGCACGCTCACCTCCGGGTACACGTGGCTGGACACGACCTTCCCCCGCGCCGACCACGCGCGCACGAGCGGGTCGGCGGCCGTGATGCCGCCGATCGCGACGACGTCGACGCGCGGCACGTCGAGTGCGCCCAGCGCGTCGAGCCGCGCGAAGACCTCGGGGTCGGTGACCTCGTCGCCCACGGAGAGCGGCAGCCCGGACGCGTCGCGGACGCGCGCCGCGCCGACCGCGTCCTCGGGCAGCAGCGGGTCCTCGAGCCACGCGAGCGCGGGCGCGCTCTCCCCCGCCGCGCCCGTGACGCCCCACGCGTCGAGGTCCCCGAGCGCCTCGTCGGCGTCGCGCCAGCCGAAGCCCACGTCGACGACGACGCCGCTGCGCCCTGGGACGGTCGGGCGACCGGTGACGTCGGGCAGCTCGGCGCGCAGGATCGCGAGCAGGTCGCGCATGAGCGCGCGGTCGGGCGAGCGCGAGATCTTCAGCAGCGGCCACCCGGCGCGCGCGTGCGCGAGCACCTCGTCCGCGACGTCGCGCGCGGTGCGTGCCGGCGTCGGGTACGCGGCGACGAGGATCGCGGGGCGTGGCACGGCGACGGCCGCCCCGGATGAGACGTCCCGGGGACTCCCGGCGACGGCACGTGACGGAACGCCTCTGTCGCCGCCGACACCGGGCTCCGCGGACCCGGCGAGGTCCGCGCCGTCGTCGAGCAGGGACCACACGGGGCGCCCGGCGAGCCGGCCCGCGAGGTCCCACAGCGCGACGTCGACCAGGCCGATCGCGCGCCGCACGAGGCCCACGCGGCCGACGATCGCGGACCCGCGCAGGGCCGCGTCCCCCGCGGCACCGACGCTCTCGCGCGCGGCGACGCCGTCGGTCGCCACGACCTCGCGGCCCACCACGTGCGGGGCGACGAGCCGGTCCACGAGCTCGGCCATGGGCGCCTCGCGCGTGAGCGCGTACGACTCCCCCGCGACCGTCCGGCCGTCGTCCGTCTCGGCGACGACCCGCACGCCGACGTACTCGCGACGCTCGACGGTCATCGCGCCGAGGCGCAGCGGCTGCGGCAGCGGGACGACCGTCGTCGCGGTGCGGACGGCGACGACGCGCGCGGCGGACCCCACGCTCACTCCGGCTTCTTGGCGAGCGGCACGCCGTAGTCGACGAGGAAACCGCCGTCGACGTAGACGGTCTGCCCGACCATGTACGCGGCCTGGTCGGACACGAGCCAGCTCACCGCGTTGCCGATCTCCTCCGGCTGGGCGAGCCGGCGGGCGGGGATGCGCGCGAGGATCGTCTCCTCCGAGAGCGTGCCCTGGGCGACGCCCTGGCGGAACACGCCCGTGTCGATGTACCCGGGCGCGACGGCGTTGACCCGCACGCCGCGCGCGGCCCACTCGGCGCCCGCGGTCGCGGTGAGCCCGATGACGGCGGCCTTGGTCGTGGAGTACGGGGCCCGGCCGGCGGAGCCGCGGGCCGAGACGGACGAGATGTTGACGACGGCGCCCCGGCCCGCCGCGAGCATGTGGCGACCCGCCGCCTGGAGGCACGCGAAGACGCCGTGCAGGTTGACGTCCACGACCGCCGACCACTCGTCCCACGTGAGGTCCTCGAGCGCGCGGTGGCGCTGGATGCCCGCGTTGTTGACGAGCGCGTCGATCCCGCCGAACGCCGCGGCGAGGTCGTCGAACGCGGCGCGCACGCCGGCGTGATCGGTGACGTCGAGCGGGGCCCACACGAGCCCGGGCGCGTCGGGGACGGCGCCGAGGTCGAGTGCGGGGAGGTCGTGCTGCACGACGTCCGCGCACACGACCCGGAACCCGTCGGTCGCGAGACGCTCGGCGACGGCACGGCCGATGCCGGCCGCTCCCCCGGTGACGACGGCGAGCGGGACGCGCGGGGCGTCGGGGGCGGGGACGGTCACTGGTCCTCCTCGGGGACGGGACGGGTCGGGGACACGGCGGGTGTCGGTGCGGCGGGTGTCGGTGCGGCGGGTGCGGCGTCGCCGGGGGGCCAGGCGGCGGCGTCGGCGAGCACGTCGTCGACGACGGCGCACGCGTGCCGCTCCAGGCGTTCGAGCGAGCCCGGCGCGAGCGGCGACTGCCACGCCTGGTAGGCGCCGACGTCGTACGCCTCGCGAGTGGGCAGGTAGACGAAGCCGGGCCCGTTGGTGAGGTTCGCGACGACGACCGGCCGCGTCCCGGCGTGGGCGCGCACCGTGCGCTGGAGGCGCGAGTACGCCTCGCCCGGGTGCGCGACGAGCAGCGCCTCGCCGACGCGCCACACCCACGTAGGGTGCTGGACGGTCGGGCCGGTGACGTAGCCGTCGCGCAGGCTCCGGGCGCGGCGCAGGCGCTCCTCGCGCGAGCGCGGGTCGATGTCGGCCCACTCGGCCTCGAGCTCGTCCCACGTCGGGAGGTCGCGCAGGTCGAGCGTGACGGGCTCTGCCACGGCGGTGAGCGTGCGGGCGTCGGGCCGGGCGTCGGTGCCAGTGCCGGTGCCGGTGCCGGTGCCGGTGCCAGGAAGCGCGGCCGACGGCGCGGGCTCCCAGACCGCGAGCGGCGCGCCGGACTCGACGACGTGGGTCAGCTCCAGCTCCGTACCCGGCGGCGGGAGCTCGGCGAGCGCCGCGAGCACGGCGTGGCCGAGCGACGTGCCGTGCCGGTCCGCGACGGCGGTGTCGCCCGTGTACTGCTCGCGCGGGGCGAGCTCGCCCGACGCGCCCTGCAGGAACGCGACGGGGGCACCCGTCTCGCGCTCGACGAGGTCGCGCATCGCGCCCACGTAGTCGGGCGAGACGAGCCGGTTCTGCCAGGCGAGCGTGGTCGGGTGGCACGCGTAGTTGACGATCGTCGCGAGGGTGACGTCCTCGCGTACGGGCGCGGCGCCGTCGGGCCGCGTCTCCCCGGCGGGCGCCGAGCGTGCGGTGAGGCGCCCGACGACGACGGTGTCGTCCGCGGGGTCGGCGCCGGGCGAGCACGGGGTGCCGGCGTCGGGGTTGAAGCCGACGAGCGGCCGGGGCGACGTGCTCTCCGCAGCGGCTCCCGCGGTCGTGCCCGCGTCCCCGCCGGCGCAGCCGTCGAGCAGCGCCTCGCGGTTCGACGCGAGGCCGCAGCGGCCGGTCGTCCACTCGAGGGTGGCGGGCCGGAGGGACCCGATCGCCTCCACGGCGGCGTCGGCCGCTGCGCGCGCGAGGTCGTCCAGGTAGGCGACGCCGCGGTCGCCGCCCGCGAGGTCGGCGTCGCCCGAGCACAGGACGGGCCCGGCGTGCGTGTGGGAGAGCGACACGAGCAGGCGCTCGACGGGCAGCCCGGTCGCGTCGAGGACGGTCGCGCGCAACGTCGCCTCGTCGTCGACGCGGCGCCACCACGTGCCGTCGACCGTGACGAGCACGAGCGGGTCGTCGGGCGAGTCCTGCTCCGCCAGGGCGACCGCGGTGAGCGTCATCGCGCGGTGGGTGCCCTCGGAGACGTCCCAGTCCGCCGGGCCCCAGTTGCGCGCCCGGATGCCGGGGGCGGGCGTCACGTCGCGGACGGCGACGCCAGCCAGGCCGACGAACGCGGGGACGGGGGCCCGCGTGTGCAGGGCGACCATCGCACCTCCTCTGGGCTCGGGAGTGCCGATGCTATAGCATGTTGTCCGGTCGGGACGCCCCGGGGACGACACCGTGGCCGCTATCCTTCAGCGGCGCCCGACCCCCGACGATCCGAGCCCGCCGCCCCCACGACACCACGGAGAAACCATGGCGCTCAAGAGCGTGCCGGACCAGAACGTCGCCGACCGGGTCACGGTCGAGCTGCGCGAGGCGATCTTCAGCGGCGACCTCGCGCCGGGCGAGCGGCTCGTCGAGCGCAAGCTCGCCGAGCGCCTCGGCACGAGCCACATCCCGGTGCGCGAGGCGCTCACGCGCCTGACGCAGGAGGGCCTCGTCGAGCGGCTCCCCCACCGCGGCGCGCGCGTCGCCGCGCTCACGAGCCGCGACCTCGAGGAGATCTCGAGCCTGCGCACCCTGCTGGAGCAGTTCGCCGTCGTGCGGGTCCAGGACGCCTGGGACCCGGCGAAGGAGGCGAAGCTGCGCAAGACGGTCCAGCAGATGGTCCAGGCGGCCGAGAAGGGCAGCAACGCCCGCGTCTTCGAGCTCGACCGGCGCTTCCACGAGCAGCTCTGGGAGATGGCCGACCACCGCATGCTCATGACGCTCAACGCGCAGCTCCGCAGCCGCATCACCGGCTTCCTGCGCGCCGCCAACGCCGCGCTCGAGCCCGAGGCGCGCGTCGCGCACGCACGCACCCACGACCTGATCGTCGACGCCATCGCGGGCGGCGACCCGGGCACCGCCCAGCGCGTCATGGCCGAGCACATCGGCGAGGCCGCCGCGCGCCTCGCGAGCCACACGGACGACGAGGCCGAGCCCGCCGCGGCGAGCGGCTGACCGCCGCGGCGTCCGCGCCGTGCTGCGACTCTCGCGAACCCGGGCCGCCTAGGGTCGCCGGATGGACATCGAGCGCGCCGCCGAAGAGTTCGCCGCCTGGGCGCAGACGCATCCCCAGGACTGCGGGGAGTGGGAGACGGACTACGAGGAGTGGCCCGGGACGTACGCCTGCGCCCGGGACCTCGTCGGCGAACGCCCTTTCACGCGATGGAGCGACGCGGAGAAGACCTCCTTCCTCTACCTCCTCGCGCGCGACAACGAGGCCGAGGACCTGGCCGACTTGCTCTCCGAGCACCCCGCGACGCTGGCCGGCGTCGCCGAGCACGTCTGCGCTGCACCGGAGTCGGCGGAGCCCGACGCACGGTGGCAGATCGCGGCGTATCTTCCCGCCATCGGGCCTGACGCGACCCCGCTGCTCCTGACGCTCTTCGCCGACGACGACGAGTACGTCCGGCGTCGCGCGCTGCTGTCGCTCGGCACGCTCCGGGCACCGGCCGCGGAACGGTGCGCCGTCGCCGCGTGGGAGTCCGGTCTCGAGCACCAGCGGATCGTGGCGCTGCACGTCCTGCACGAGGTGGGCTCACCCCGGTTCGCGACGTACGCGGCGCTCGCGGCAGACGACCCGCGCCCGTCCGTCCGGCAGGCGGCCCATCGGCTCGGCTGATCGCAGGCGGGCAGGAGCCCGGATGGCGGCACCGCCGCCATCCGGGGCGTTCGTGCGCGCCCAGCCCGGCCCGCACGGTCCGTCGCGTCGCACGCCGACGGTCGTCCCGCGACCCTACTTTTGCTATAGCATCCCGTCAACACCGGCCCGGACCCTGGACTGCCATGCACCTGCGCACCGCCACGCCCGACGACGTCCCCGCGCTCTACGCCCTGTGGGGCCGAGCGTTCGACGCGCCGCTCATGGTGCCGGTCTACGAGACGGACGACGGCCGGCTCGAACGCACGCACGTCGCCGTCGACCGGGACGACGGCCGCGTCGTGGGCTCGGTGTACTGGACCCCGCGCGAGCTCGGCGGGCCGGGCGGCGGCACCCTGCGGGCGGGCGGGGTCGCGAACGTCGCGACCGCCCCCGAGGCGCGGGGACGGGGCCTCGTCCGCGCGCTGCTCGCGCGGGCCGTCGAGCAGATGGAGCAGGACGGCGCGGACGTCGCGCTCCTGTTCACCGGCACCCCGGACGTCTACCGGTCGAGCGGCTTCGAGACGTTCGACATGCCGCTCCTGCGCGGCGCGCCGCGTCCGGTCGACGAGCCGGACCCCGGGCACGACGACCTCGACGACGACGGGCTCCCGACGGGTGCCGCGCCGTCGGACCTCGTGGGCGACGCCCCCGTGCGGACCCGCACCGAACGCCTGCCCGGCGTCCCGTGGCCCGCGTGGTCGGTCGCGCTGCGGTGGGAGCAGCTCGCCGCGCTGCACGACGCGTTCGACACCGTGGCGGACGGGCCGCGCCCCCTCGCCGTCCGACGCACCGCCGAGCACTGGGAGCGGCGCATCCCGCTCTGGTACTCCGGCGCCGAGGTGTTCACCGCACGGGCGGCCGACGGGGAGGTCGTGGGCTACCTCGTCCTCGAGCCCGAGCCGGACGTGCTGAAGGTCCGCGAGCTCGGCGTCGACCCGGCATCGGACCGCGCGCGCGACGTCGTCGACGCCCTCGCACGCACCATGCTCCACCGCGCGCACCTGCACGGCCCCCCCGCCGTCGAGGTGCGCCTCCCCGCGCACGCCCTGACCGACCGCTTCGCCGCCGCGGTGCTCGACGCGCCCGTCGCCGCGACCGACACGACGGGGATGCTCCGGCCCGTCCGCGCGGCGGCCGACGTCGTCGCGCACCTCCGCGACTCCGCCGCGGCCGGGTTGGGTTTCCACTGGCCCGGCGACTACCTCTGACCGGCTGACCCACCCCTCGAGGTAGAGCCCCGGTCCGCCGAGGTAGAGCCCTGGGCACGCAACCGGGGCTCTACCTCGCGCGACCACGGCCCTACCTCGGCGTCGTCGGCACGTGCGCTCCCGTGGGAACACACTTGCTATGGCACTTTTGGAGGCGCCACAGCGACCTGACCTGCGTAGATGTGCTCTCACTTGCCCTTGACGATGCCATAGCATCCCGTTACTCTCCGAGAGTCCGGTTCACCGTCGCAACGACGCGCACGAACCCGCTGACCCCCTACCCAGCACCGGAACCGCACGACCCCCGCAGCACCGCTCCCCCGGAACACCCCGCAGCCCCGGGCCGCCGGAGCCACCGCGTCGCCCGCCCGCACGGCGTCCTCCCGACGTCACGAAGGGTGCCCCCGTTGTCCACTCCCCGATCCCAGACCCGCCCCGCGCCCATCAGCTCCGGCGCGACCGACCCCACGACCACCGAGGCGGCGTCGTCGCCTTCGCGCCGCCACCTGCTGCGCGTCGCCGGCATGGCCTCGCTCGCCGCGGGCGCCGTCGCCCTCGGCAGCGGCAGCGCGCACGCGGCGCCCCTCGTCGGCACGCTCCCCGCGGGCAAGAACGACACGCCCGACGACGAGGTCCTCGTCGCCGCCTCCGTCGCCCAGCTCACCGGCTGGAGGGGCAAGAAGCTCGACGACGGCGCCGTCGTCCAGCTCCTCGGCCACGCGACCCCGGGCGACGGCGCAGCCCGCCTCGTCCGCTACGACGCGAGGTCCACCGCGACCCCGAACGGCGGCACCGTCCTCGCCCCCAGCGACGCCGGTGCCACCGGCCGCTGGCACACCCTGCACACCGGCACCGCCGACTTCCGCTGGTTCGGCCTCTTCGGCCCCGACACCCCCGCCGACCACGCGCTCGACGCCCTGGTGAACGACCCCAGCATCACCCGCATCGAGGCCCGCACGGACCTCAACTTCACGCGGCGCCACACGTTCACGCGCTCGAACCTCGAGCTCGACTTCGGCGGGCGCACGGTCACGACGGAGGGCATCGAGCGCAACGCCCACGACAACCCGTTCGGCGCGGTCCTGTTCTTCCAGGGTCGCGTGACCGACGAGACGCAGGAGCGCACGCTCGCCGCGATGCTCCCCGACCTCACGGACGTCTTCGAGG
Source organism: Cellulosimicrobium composti (assembly GCF_010287905.1). Taxonomy (NCBI): domain Bacteria; kingdom Bacillati; phylum Actinomycetota; class Actinomycetes; order Micrococcales; family Promicromonosporaceae; genus Cellulosimicrobium; species Cellulosimicrobium composti. The sequence goes on along the minus strand of NZ_JAAFAN010000053.1, from coordinate 3,913 downwards.
TCGCGGACGCGGGCGCGTTCGCCGTCGGGCAGTGGTGGGCGCTGCGCTCGGACGAGCGCCCGGGCGGCGGCGGGGACGAGCGCGAGCTGCAGCGCCTCGTCCAGGTCACGCAGGTGCTCGACGCGACGCACGTGCGGGTCGACTACAAGAACGGCTGGGAGCTGCCCGCCGGGCGCGTGCTCACCTGGACGCGCGTCGAGCCCGTCGAGCAGGTGCACGTGCGCGCGATGACGTTCCACGGCTCCGGGCCCTTCGACGGCCCGGCGAACGGCGAGCTGCCCGACGACCGGGAGATGACCGGCTCGCACCCGGTCGCGTTCGAGTACGCGGTGCGCTGCGACGTCTCCGACGTCCACGGCCACCGCACATGGTGGCCCGTCATCATGCGGCGCTGGAACACCCACTTCGTCACGAAGCGGTGCTCGGTCGCCAACCCGCCGACGGTGTTCTACGGCGGCGCCGGCTACCTCACGCAGCAGATCTACTGCCTGTACGGGCGGGTCTCCGACTGCACGAGCCACAACGCGCGGCACCTCAACGACCTCACGGCGTCGGCGTACTGCCTCGTGGAGAACTGCCACGGCGACGGCGACGACCAGGGCGGCAACCCCTTCACGACCCACGGCCAGTACGAGCACGACCTCGTGTTCGTCGGCAACAGCGGGCTCATGGACATCGCCAACTCAGGCGGCCAGTGGGGCACGGCGGCCAAGCGCATCACGGTCAAGCACCACACGTGCTCGTGGTTCGTCGCGGGCACCAAGATCACGGACCTCACGCTCGAGGACGTGCACGTCGTCGCGCGGTCGACGTTCGACCCGCAGGCCACGCTCACGATCAACGCCGACGGCGCGCAGGTGCGCGGCTGCACGGCCGGCTTCTTCGCCGTCGGGCAGCGGTCGTCGCTGTCGCGACGCCCGACGGTCGTGGAGGACTGCGCGTTCGCGCTGCCCGCGGGGTCCGTGCTGCACCAGACGCCGGTGACGAACCCCGTGCACTTCGTGCGCACCCGCCTCACCGGCGTGGACGGCACGATCCTGCGCGGCGCCGGCCCCGTGACGTTCACCGACTGCGAGCTCGTGGGCGGCACGGACGACGCCCCGGCTGCGCCGGTCGACCTCGGCTCGGCGGACGTCACCGTCACGGGCGGGTCGTGGCAGGGCGTGGGCGTGCGGCTCAGCGGCGCGCGCGACCAGCGGCTCGTGCTCGACGGCGTCCGGGCCGCGGGCACGACGACGGCCGGGGCCCTCGTCTCGCGCGGCACCGGCGCGGGGGCCGTGGACGTCATGCTCCGCGGCACCGACTTGCAGGCCCCCGACGGCACCGCGCACGTCGCGCTGCGCCCCGGCGACCGCTACTCCGCGACCGGGTCGCGGTTCACGGGCGGTCGCCTCGACCTGCCCGACGGCGTGCTCGTCCTCCATGCCCGCAACGTCGAGACCGGCGTCGACCGCGCGGGGCTGCCGACCGCAGGCGACGGCGTGCTAGTCGACGCGAACCTCACCGTGTGACCCGTCCGGGCGACGCCCGGGCACCCTGATCCCCCCTCCCCACCGACACCCGCGCCGTCGTGCACGGGCCGACGAAAGGACACCCATGACCCTCGAGACCACGACCGAGCCGACGACGGCCGCACCGGGCGAGGGCGCCCAGCCGCCCTCGCGACGCAACCTGCTGCGCGTCGCCGGCATCGCCTCCCTCGCCGCGGGCGCCGTCGCCCTCGGCAGCGGCAGCGCGCACGCGGCGCCCCTCGTCGGCGCGCCGCTCGCGGCGAAGAAGGACGACGAGCCCGACGCCGAGGTCCTCGTCGCCGCCACCGTCGCCGAGCTCACGGGCTGGAAGACCAAGAAGCTCGACGACGGCACCGTCGCCCAGCTCCTCGGCCACGCGACCCCCGGCGACGGCGCCGCCCGGCTCCTGCGCTACGACGCGAAGTCCACCGCCGCCCCGAACGGCGGCACGGTCCTCGCCCCGAAGGACGCGGGAGCCAAGGGCCGCTGGCACACCCTGCACACCGGCACCGGAGACTTCCGCTGGTTCGGCCTCTTCGGCCCCGACACCCCCGCCGACGACGCGCTCGACGCCCTCGTCGACGACCTCAGCGTCACGCGCATCGAGGCCCGAACCGACCTCAACTTCACCCGCCGCCACACCTTCACGCGCTCGAACCTCGAGCTCGACTTCGGCAACCACCTCATGACCACCGAGGGCATCGAGGACGCCGGCCAGGACGACCCGTTCGCGGCCGTGCTGTTCTTCCGTGGCAAGGTCACGGACGACGTCCGGACGAACACCCTCACCGCGAGGATGCCGGAGCTGCGCGACGACTACGAGGTCGCGGACTCGTCGCAGTTCGAGGTGGGCCAGTGGTACGCCGTCGAGGTCAACGCGCTCGCCGGCCGGTGGGAGCGGGAGCTCCAGCGCCTCGTCCAGATCACGCAGATCGTCGACGCCACCCACGTGCGCGTCAACTACAAGGCGGGCTGGTCGCTCGCGAAGGGCCGCACGCTCACGTGGACGCGCGTCGAGCCCGTCGAGCAGGTGCACGTGCGCAACCTCGCGTTCCGCGGCCGGCCCGACGGCGACCAGTACACCGGCTCGCACCCGATCGCCTACGAGTACGCGGTGCGCTGCGACGTGGAGAACGTCCACGGCGTCGCGACGTTCTGGCCGCTCGTCATGCGCCGCTGGAGCACGTTCTTCCGCACGGCGGGCTGCTCGCTGACCAACCCGGCGTCGGTCACGTGGGGCGGCGCGGGCTACCTGACGCAGCAGATCTACTGCAACTACGGGCACGTGGTCGACTGCCACACGACCAACGCGCGGCACCTCAACGACTGGACCGCGTCGTCGTACGGGCTCGTGGAGAACTGCCACGGCGACGGCGACGACCAGGGTCCGTTCGTCACGCACGGCCAGTACGAGCATGACCTCACCTACGTGGGGAACTCGGGCCTCATGACGTTCGCCAACTCGGGCGCGGCCTGGGGCGGGGCCGCCAAGCGCATCACGGTGACGCGGCACGTGTGCTCGTGGTTCGTCGCGCGCGTCAAGGTCATCGACCTCACGCTCGAGGACGTGCAGGTCATCCGCAAGGAGGGCCTCGCGGGCTCGGGGATGCTGTGGGTCAACGCCGACGGCGTGCAGCTTCGCGGCTGCCAGGCCGACGACACCCTGATCATCTCCCAGGCGTCGGCGCTGTCGAAGCGACCCAACGTCATCGAGGGATCGCGCTTCGCGGTCCTGCCGGACACCGCGATCACCCAGGCGAACGTCACGAACCCGGTGCACCTCGTCCGCACGACCCTGAACGGGCTGAAGAACGCCTCGTTCGCCGGGAAGGGCCAGGTCGTGCTGGACGCGTGCACGCTCGAGGCGGCCGAGGGCGAGGGCACCGTCACGGCGAGCGGCGACCTCACGGTGCGAGGCGGCGTCGTGCGCAACGTCGCCCTCGTCGCGGCAGGCGCGGCCGAGCAGACGATCCGGCTCGACGGCAGCGCGCGGCTCGAGGGGAAGCCCGCGGGCGGGAGCTTCCTGCGCCGGGCGAAGGCGGACAAGCCGGTCACGTGGGCACTCGACGGCGTCCGGAGCACCGCGCCGTCGGGTGACACTGGGCACGTGAACCTCGACGCCGGCATCAACAAGTGGTCCGCCACGGGCTCGACCTTTGCGGGCGGGACCCTGGCGCTCGCACCGTCCGCCCTGGGCGGCGACTCGTTCGTCCTCCACAGCGGCAACGTCGAGCAGGGCGTCACCCGCACGGCGTTCCCCGACGACGGCGACCGCGTCGTCACGACGGGCAACCTCGTCGTCTGACGCCCCCCCCCCCCCCCCCCCCGGGCGGGGGGGGGGGGGGGGGGGGGGGGGGGGGCGCCGCGCGCGCCGCGGGCGGCGGGGGGGGGGGGGGGGGGGG
>NZ_JAAFAN010000052.1:0-31435 GCF_010287905.1 Cellulosimicrobium composti | reverse complement strand
GGGGGGCCGGGCCCCGGCGCTCGGGCCCGGGCCGCCCCGTCTACCCCCGGCGGCGCGCCCCCCCCTACCCCCACCCCCCCGGGGGCGGGGCCCCCCGCCGGGCGCCCCCGGACCGCGCTCAGGAGATCGGGGCCCCTGCCGACCCGTACGTGCGCCACGGGTAGAAGCCGCCGGAGCCGTTGCCGGCGTAGAGCACCAGGGTCCCGTCCGGTCGGCTCGCGACGAGGTCGTGCTTGCCGTCCCCGTCCACGTCGCCCACCCCGACGACGCGCGTCAGCGCGCCCCAGCCGGTCCCGACCGTCGTCGGGTTGCCCAGGAGCGCCGCCCCGTTGCCGCGCCGCAGCTGGAGGTCGCCCGTGCGGGAGTCGCGCGTGAGGAGGTCCGGGACCCGGCCCCCCGACCACATCCCCGCGTTGACGATCATGTCGACGTTCGAGACGCCGGACGCGAGGAGGACCCGCGCGCCGAACCGGTTCGCGCCCGCCGTGGGGTAGAGCCAGATGCGCCCGCTCGTGTCGAGCGCGATCAGGCTGGCGTTCCCGTCGCCGAGGAAGTTGCCGCCGTCGATGACCTGGCGCATGACCTGCCAGCCCGTGCCGACCCGGGTGCCGGATGCGGCGTACCGGCCGCCGCCCGTCCCGCGGTGGACGTAGAGGTCGCCGTTGGTGCGGCGCACGACGAGATCACGGCGCCCGTCGCGGTCGAAGTCCCCCGTCGGGACGAGCTCCGCGACGCCGGAGCCTGCGGCGACGCCCGTGGGGACGACCCGCTGGAAGTCGCCCTGGCCCTGGTAGGAGTACCGCAGGAGCTCGCCGTTCCCCGAGCGCACCGCGTACAGGTCCTGACCGCGGCCCGACCTGCTCGCCGAGACGATCCCCGAGAAGGACTGCCAGCCGGACCCGATCTGCGACCGGCCCCGCACCCCGCCCGTGCCGTTCCCCGGGTAGAGGAAGAGCCGACCGGAGGAGTCCCGCGCGACGATGTCGCCGCTGCGGCCGTCGTCGTTCATGTCGCCGACGCCCACGATGGCGGTCATGACCTGCCAGCCCGTCCCGACGACGGTGCGCCCGCCGCTGAAGCCGCCCTTCCCGTCGCCGCGGTACAGGTACAGCGTGACCCCGCTCCGGGCGACGAGCGCCGGGCGGCCGTCGGACAACGTGCCCGTCATCGTCACGGCGGACATCACCTGCCAGCCCGAGCCGATGGCGCGGCGTGTGCCGAAGCCGCCCCGGCCGTTCGACGGGTAGAGGTAGAGCGTCCCGTCGCGGTGCCGCGCGAGCAGGTCGGGCCGCCCGTCGCCGTCCCAGTCGTGCCCGCCCGTCACGAGGGTCATCACCTGCCAGCCGTTCCCGATCGCGCGCCGGGGCGACCACCGCCCGTCGGAGCGGCCGGGGTACAACCAGAGCCGCCCGCTCGCGTCCACGAGCATGAGGTCGGGCAGGCCGTCCCCCGTCCAGTCGCCGGCGCCGACCGTCCGGGGACCCGTCCACCCCATGCCGACGGACGTCGCGGGCCGCCAGCCCGCTCCCGACGCGGTCGCGAGGTCCGCCGTCGACGAGCCCCGCAGGGCGAGGTCGGCATACCCGTCCCCCGACATGTCGCGCGGGGCGTAGGCGCGTGCGGCGGTGTCGCCCTCAAGCCCCTTGACCTTGGTCCGCAGCTCGGGCATGCGCGCGAACAGGTACTGGCCGGGGCACGACGTCTGCCCCACCTCGCGGTGGCCGAACACCGTCTGCAGCCGCTGCCCGTTGATGACCGTCGACGACCCTGCGGTGACGCCGTGGAGGGCGAACTTCCACGCGATGACCCGGGCCGCGGCGTCGACCGCGACGGTCGGGACGGCCGTCGTGTCGTAGTTGCCCATGAACGAGACGCCGAACGCCGCGGAGTTCACGCCCGACGCGTGCGCGCCGATCACGGCGCGGTCGAGCCCGCCCTTGCGGCCCTCCCAGAGGCGGCCGAACTTGTCGACGAGCACGTTGTAGCCGATGTCGCCCCAGCCGCGGGACTGCGCGTGGTACGTGTAGATGCCCCGCAGCAGCGCCGGGACCTGCGCCGACGTGTACGAGTTCGTCCCCGCGGTGTGGTGGACCGTCGCGGCGACGACCTTGCCGATCTGGGGCGTCCACGTCGAGATCGACTCGTCGGCGCCCCACTGCGCGCGGCTGTAGATCGTCGGTCGCGGCGACGACGCCGCGGCGAGCGCCGCGCCGGCGAGCTCCGCCTCCGTGAGGGCGGTCCCGGTCGACGCGCCCTCCGTCGGGGCCTCGGTCCCGACCACGTCGAGCGACACGCGGCTCACCTCGCCGAGCGCCTCTGCGTCGAGGCTCGCGTCCGCCGGGAGCCCGCCGTCCGTCGTGCCCTCCTCCGTCGGCTCCGTCGTGCCGGGCTCCGTCGTGCCCGGGTCGGCCGGCTCCGTCGTGCCCGGCTCCGTCGCGCCCGGGTCCACCGGCTCCGTCGTGCCCGGGTCCACCGGTTCCGTCGTGCCCGGCTCCGCCGGCTCCGTCGTGCTCGGCGGGTCGCCGTCGGCATCCGGCTCCTCGGTCCCGACGACGGTCAGGCGCGCGTCGACCGGGCCGTCCCCCGCCGCGTGGCGCAGCGCGACCTCGACCGCGTCGACCTCGCCCGCGAGGTACGGCTCCGTGCCGTCGCGGACGCCCGCGAGCGGGCTCCCGTCCCCCTCGCCCGCCGCCGCGTCGTCGGCCTCGAGCGCGGACCACGCGCTCCAGCCGTCGGCGGACCGGGTGCGGATCTCGACCGCGAGGTCCTCGGGTGCCGAGCCCTGCTCCCACGTCACGCCGACGACGACGACACCGGCGGCCGTCGTCTCGGCGGCGAGGACGACGTCCGACGGCCCGGTGCCGTCGTCGACCGCCCCGTCGAACGGGACCGCGTCCGCCGCGGCGCCGTCCGGGTTCGCGAGCGCCGGGTCGGGCTCGAGCGGGACCTCCTCGAGCACCGGCTCGCCCTCGCTGTCCTGCGCCGCGGCGAGCGCCGCCGGGACCGTCGTGAGCGGCGCGGTCGCCTCGCCGTCCGCGGGCACCGCCGCCGCCTCCCCTCCGAGGAAGGGCAGGCCGACCGAGCCGACCGCCACCGTCACCCATGCCGAGACCCCTGCGACGACCGACGTCGCCCTGCGCACCCGGAACACCCCGTGTCACCTCCGACCGGGCGACGCCGCTCGCTCGCCCACGGTCGCCAGTATGTGCACGGCTTCGCCCGATCCGCGCGAGTTGCGCCGGACGACGGGTGTCCGTGCCGCGGCCGCGGAACTGTCACAATGGGGGTCATGCATCCGCCACAGACGCGTGGGCACGCGGCTGCCCATGCCCCGGACGCCGTGGCTCCGGCTCCTGTCGACGACGCCTGGCTCGTCATCCCCCTCTTCAACGAAGGCTCGGTCATCGGCGACGTCGTGCGCGACGCCCTGCCGACGTTCCCGCACATCGTGTGCGTCGACGACGGCAGCTCCGACGACTCGATCGAGCAGGCCCGCGCGGCCGGGGCGGTCGTGCTGCGCCACGCCGTGAACCTCGGCCAGGGTGCGGCGCTGCAGACCGGCATCGAGTACGTGCGCGAGCAGCCCGGGGCGAACTACCTCGTGACGTTCGACGCCGACGGCCAGCACCAGGTGTCCGACGCGGTCGCCATGGTCGAGCTCGCGCGCTCCGAGGACGTCGCGATCGTGTTCGGGTCCCGGTTCCTCGACGAGCGGACCCGTCCGGGCCTCGTGAAGCGGATGGTCCTGCGCGCCGCGGTGTGGTTCACGAACGCGACGACCGGGCTCAAGCTCTCCGACGCGCACAACGGCCTGCGCGTGCTGCGCCGCGACGCCGCGATGGCGGTCGACATGAAGCAGGACCGCATGGCGCACGCGAGCGAGATCGTCGACCAGCTCGCCAAGAGCGGCCTGCCGTGGCGCGAGGCCCCGGTCCACGTCCTGTACACGGACTACTCGCGAGGGAAGGGCCAGTCCGTGTGGAACTCGGTCAACATCCTCGTCGACCTCATCTTCAAGTGAGCGGGGAGCCAGAACAGTGCTGATCCAGGTCATCCTCATCGTGGCGGTCGTCGTCGTGACCGTCATGCTCACGCGCTCGACCGCGAACGCCCGGCACCAGGCCATCCGGCGGCTGCTGCTCGCCGGGTTCGTCGTGGCCGCCGTGCTCGCGATCATCTTCCCCGACGCGCTGTCGGTCCTGGCGAACGCCGTCGGCGTCGGCCGTGGCACCGACCTCCTGCTCTACGCGCTGGTCATCGCGTTCGTCAGCTACATCGCCACGAGCCACCGGCGCTCCAACCAGCTGAGCCGCAAGATCACGCTCCTCACGCGCGAGCTGAGCCTCGCCGAGGCACGGCTCGCGGCCGTCGACGAGTCGGTCGACCGGCTCGAGGAGACGACCGGCACCGACGCGCGCGCCGAGCAGCCCTGACGCGGCGCCGGCGCCCGTCAGCGACGGCGGGCGTCGGCGCGGTACGCGCCCCGGCGCAGCGACTCCGGCACGAGCCGGTACCCGCCCCGCAGCACGGAGTTGCGGATCTCCTGGAGCGTCGTCGTGAACCCGATGCCGTGCAGGCGCCGCTGGAGCTCGAGCTCCGAGCGCAGGAGCTGCGCGCCGCCCCGCCGTGCGTACGCCCCCGCGCCGACCCGGTAGAGCACGAGCGGCTCGGGCACGTTGCGCGCCCGGGCGCCGCCCGCGAGCATGCGGGCGAAGAGCCAGTAGTCCTCCATGAGCGGCAGGTCCTCGTAGCCCCCGACGGCGGCGACGGCCGAGCGCCGGTACACCACGGACGGGTGGTTGAACGGCGAGCGGAACCGCGCGGCCCGGTCGATCTCCTGCGCGCTCAGCGGCGGCACGCGCACGAGGCCACCGCTCTCCCCCGGGGCGGGCTCGTCGGCGTCGAACTCCTCGATCGCGGAGCCGACGATGTCGAGCCCGGCGTCGACGAGGGGCACCTGGACGGCGAACCGCGCGGGTCGGCTGACGTCGTCCGCGTCCTGCCGGGCGACGATCTCGTGCGCGCACCGCGCCAGACCCGCCTCGAGCGCGGTCGCGAGGCCCTGGTTGCGCTCGAGCCGGACGCGGGTCACGGGCACCGGCGACCCGCCCTCGAGCTCGTCGAGCACGCGCGCGAGCGCGTCCCCCACGGGGCCGTCCTCGACGAGCACGACCTCCGCCGGGGCGAGCTCCTGCTCGACCGTCACCGACGCGAAGGACCGCCGCAGGAACGCGGGGTCGTCGCCGTGGTAGACCGGCAGCAGCACGGAGAACGGCGTCACCGTGCGCCCGCCGCCCCGGCCTCGACCGCCCGGACCGCGCGCGTCTGCGGACCGGCGCCCTCGAGGACGTCCGCCGACGGACGGGGCCCGTGCAGGACCCCGTCGCGCAGGCCGCGCGCGCCCGCGCGCAGCAGCACGTCGCGCTGCGTGCTCCGGCGGAACGTGCGGAACCAGCGCCGTGCGCTCGCACCGCTGTAGAGAACGCGCTCGAGCGGGTCGAGGGACGACGAGCGCGTGATCATCCAGATCTTGTTGCGCACCTCGTAGTAGAAGCGCTCGCCCGGGTCGGCGTCCGTCGCCCCGAACGCCTTGGTGCGGTGCTCGACGACGCTCGCCGGCACCGACAGGCCGGTCCCGCGGCGCAGGAGGCGCGCCGAGTACTCGAAGTCGTCGTTCCAGATGAAGTAGTCGGCGACCGGCAGCCCGTGGTGGCGCACGGCGCGCGCGTCCACGAGCATCGAGACGAACGACGACGACCGCACGGGCACCGCGTTGGCGGCGCGCGCGGCCGCGATCTGCTCGCCCGTCGCGCCGGGGCGGACCCGGGGCGTGTTCATCGGGTGGTCCCGCCCGTCGTGCCAGACGACGCGGCTCCCCAGGAGCGCGACCGGGCCCGGGTACTCGTCGCGCGCCTCGAGGAGCGCGCGCAGGGCGCCCGGGGTCGGGATCGTGTCGTCGTCCATGAGCCACACGAGGTCCGCCCCGAGGGCGTCGACCGCGTGGGCGAGGCCTACGGCGAAGCCGCCCGCCCCGCCCGTGTTCCGGCTCAGCCGGACGACCTCCGCGCCGACGGGGTGCTCCGCTGCGACGGCGGCGGAGTCGTCGTCGGAGCAGTTGTCGACGACGAGCACGGTGTCGACCGGCCTCGACTGCGCGGCGAGCGCGTCGAGCGCCTCGACCAGGAGGTCACGGCGGTTGTACGCCACGACGACCGCGACGACACGGGGGGTTGCGGACGCGGCTCTGGGATCAGCGGGCACGGCGAGCAGGCTACCCGAGCCCGGGTTCGACGACGGCCTCCGGGACCCGGTGCCCGGCCCGCTCCGCGGCGATCTCGGCCCGCAGGACGTCGAGGATCCGCCCGGCCGCCCCGGGCGGTCCGAACAGCTCCGCGACGTTCCGCTCCTGGACGGGCGCGAGCTCGTCGCCCTCCCGCAGCACGCGCTCCACGACCTCGCGCGCGCCCGCCGTGTCGTGCACGACGTGCGTGCCCGCCGCGATCCGCTCGCCGAGGTCCGTGAAGGGCCGGTGCCCGTCGCGCTCGACGAACACGACGGGCTTGTTCAGCACCTGGAACTCGGCGAGCATGCTCAGCCCGTCGGTCACCATGACGTCGGCGGCGGCGAGCACGGACGCGTAGCCGCCGCCCTGGACCACGCCGGTGTTCCCGAGCTCGGACCAGCGCGCGAGCCAGTCCTCGTACTGCGACGCGGTGTACCGCGACCCCTCGCGCGCCATGTAGGGCACGAGCGCCGGGTGCGGCATCCAGACGATCTCGGCGTCGCCCTGGCGCGCCCACTCGAGCATGTCCTCGGCGAGCTCGGGGAAGAGCCCGAACCGGGTCCAGCCCCCGCCGATCGAGTGGTGGGAGGACCAGACGACGCGCGGGCGCCGGGACTCGCGCTCGACGACGGGCCACGAGGGCCGCGCCGTGCGCAGCACGTCGAGCTTGGGGTGGCCCGTCACCCGGTAGCGGTCGGCGCCGCGGACGCCGTCGCGCGCGGCGGCGTCCCGCGTCTGCTCGTTGGTGCAGAAGACGAGCCAGGCCGCACGGTGCAGGTCGGCGTCCACCGCGGTGTTGACCGCCGGGGTCCGCGGGTCCGGGACGTTCACGACGAGGTTCATGGTCTCGTACGGCACGACGCACAGCCGCGCGAAGCCGAGCAGCGCGGTGGACAGCAGCGGGTCGACGTCCTGGTCCCACTGCGACTGCCGGATCACCACGTCCGGCTCGAGGAGCTTGACGAGCCGCAGCACGTCGTCGACGCGGTCCGCCGTCGCACGCAGGTGCGCGACCCCCCGGGCGAGGAGACCCTCGTGCACGAGGTCCTCGTCGCGCAGCTCGCCCTGCCCGCCGAAGTGGCGCGGGATGGTCACGATCACGGGGTCGAAGTCGTCGGACATCTCCATGAGCCGCACGAGGTCGTCGAGGCTGTCCCAGGCCTCGACGTGGTGGACGAGGAGCACGACGCGCGTCACGTCGTGCCGGAACGCCCCGCGGCGGGCGACGAGGTTGACCGTGTCGTGCAGCGCGGAGACCGCGCGCGCTCCCTGCCGGTCACGGGCCGCGGCGGAGCGCTCCACGGCGTCGAGCCGGTGCTGCAGCGCGGCGTGCTCGACGCGGAGGGCGTCCACGGTGCGCTGGAGGGAGGTCGTCGCCGACTCCACCCTCTGCGTCACCTCGTCCACGTGGACGAGTCGGTGCGCGAGCGACCGGACGGTGGTCATGACCTGACGTGCAGTGCGCACCCACATCTCCAGCCTCGGCGGGGCGGGCGAGAAGGGGCCCCCTCGCCCGTGGAAGCACAGGATAGTCGACCCGGACAGGTGCCCGGACAGCCCCGGACGTGCCCGGACGCGCGCCGACGGCCCGCCCACACAACACCTCCACGCGGTCGGCCCGCGCCCCGCGCGGGCGCCTCGCACGGTCGGCCTATGCTCGTTGCCCGTGACGTCCCGTTCCCGTGCCCGCAGTCGCCCCGCGACGGCCTCCCGGCCGCCGCGCGGGCCCGCGCACGCGCGGGCGCTGCGGGGCCACGGCGTCGCCCGCGCGGTCGGCTTCGCGGCCACCGCCGCCGTCGCGTTCGGCGCCGTCGGGGGCGCAGCGGCCCTGACGAGCATCCAGGGCAACATCTCCTCGTCGAGCGCGCTCGACCTTCTCGAGGACCGTCCCGAGCAGACGGCGCCCGACCCGGACGACCCGAACGCGGGCAAGCCCCTGAACATCCTCGTCATGGGCTCGGACGCGCGCGGCGGCGAGAACGGCCACGAGGTCGAGGGCGTCGAGGGCATGCGCTCCGACACGACGATCCTCCTGCACGTCGCGGCGGACCGCTCGCGGGTCGAGATGATCTCGATCCCGCGCGACTCGCGCGTCGACGTGCCGGCGTGCGCCACGACGAACGGGAAGACGACCGCGCCCGCGAACACGCGCTTCAACGCCGCGTTCGCGAACGGCGCGACGGTCGGCGGGGACGTCGGCTCCGCCGCCGCGTGCGCGGTGCAGACGGTCGAGAACCTCACCGACGTCTTCGTGGACGGCTTCGTCGTCGTCGACTTCGCGGGCTTCCAGAACATGGTCACCGCGATCGGGGGCGTGCCCATCTGCATCCCCGAGCCGATCGACTCCCCCAAGGCGGACCTCAGGCTCGACGCGGGGATGCAGACGCTCGACGGCGCCCAGGCGCTCGGGTTCGCGCGCGCCCGCTACGGCGTGGGCGACGGGTCGGACCTCAGCCGCATCGGGCGGCAGCAGCAGCTCCTCGCGGCGACGGCCAACCAGGTGCTGTCGAAGAACCTCCTGTCGGACCTCGGCCAGATCTACGGGTTCGTCGACGCGGGCACGCGCTCGCTGACCATGAGCGACAACCTGTCGTCCATCCCGAGCCTCGCCGGGCTCGCCTTCAGCCTCCGGGGCGCGACCAGTGGCAACATCACCTTCATGACGGTTCCCAACGCACCGGACCCGCGTGACCCGGACGCGACGGTCGTGTGGACCTCCGAGGCGGACGAGATGTGGGCCAAGGTCCGTGCCGACGAGCCCGTGGTGGCACCTCCGGCCGCCACCGGCGGGGAGCCGGAGCAGGACGAGGCGACGACGCCGCCGCCCGGCGAGGGCACCGGTGACGGTGACGCCGCCGACGCATCGGGGGACGACCATCAGGGGGCGGGCACCCAGACCGAGCCCACCCCCGTCCAGACGAAGGAAGCCGGCAAGGAGGCGTTCTCCGCCGCCGACGAGACCGCGCGGTGCGGGTGACACGATGACCGACCAGTCCCGCGACCCCCGGTCGCTCCCGCCGAGCTTCACGCCTCAGGGCGGCCGCTCCCCGCGCCCCGCGTCCGTCGACGACGCGATCGCCGTGGGGAACAGCGGGCGCGCCCCGCAGCGTCCCCGCCCCGGCCCCGACGACGCCGTCCGCGCCGAGCCGCGCATCCGGCGCCAGTCGTCGCGCGAGATCCCGGTGACGCCGTCGCGCCGCGGCACACCGCCGCCCGCTCCCCCCGCGCGCGGCACGCGCACCCGTCCCGACGCCGCGGCGTCGGCCCTGCCGCCGTCGGTCACCCCCGCGCGCGCACCGCAGCGCTCGACGGCGGCCCCCGCCCGCATCTCCTCGCCCCGCGCGAGCGCGCAGGCCGCGGTTCCCTCGACCCGCGGTCGCACGGGCGCCGCCCACCCGGCTCCCGCCCGGCCCGGCGGACCGGGCGGCGGCCGTCCGCCGTCGGGCACCGGCACGCCTCGCACCTCCGGTGGCGGCTTCCGTGTCCGCAGGGGCCGCGTCGTCGGGCTCGTCGCGTGCGTCCTGGTGCTCGCCCTCGTCGCGTGGCCCGTCGGCCTGCTCGTCTGGGCGAACGGCAAGATCCAGCACGTCGAGGCGCTCTCGGGCGCCCCGGGGACCCCCGGCAGCACGTTCCTCCTCGCGGGCTCGGACGCGCGCGGCGAGGGCATCAGCGAGGACGGCACCGAGGGCGCGCGCACCGACACGATCATGCTCCTGCACGCCCCCGCGAGCGGGCCGGTCGCGCTCATCAGCCTCCCGCGCGACACCTACGCCGAGATCCCGGGCAACGGCGCGAGCAAGCTCAACTCGGCGTACTCGTGGGGCGGCCCGCCCCTGCTGGTGCAGACGGTCGAGGAGCTCACCGGGCTCACCGTCGACCACTACGTCGAGGTGGGGTTCGGCGGCGTCGAGGGCATCGTCGACGCGGTCGGCGGCGTCGAGCTGTGCCTCGACTACGACGTGGACGACCCCAAGAGCGAGCTCGTGTGGTCCGCGGGGTGCCACGAGGCCGACGGTCACACCGCGCTCGCGTTCTCGCGCATGCGCTACTCGGACCCGAAGGGCGACATCGGGCGCGCCGAGCGCCAGCGCCAGGTGATCGGGGCCATCAGCTCGAAGGCGGCGAACCCGAGCATCCTCTTCCGGCCCGGCGACCAGGTCTCGCTCCTCGACTCCGGGATCGGGGCGCTCACGGTCGACGAGAGCACCGGCGTCGTCGACCTCGGCAAGCTCGCGCTCGCGTTCCGCAAGGCCAACGGGCCCGACGGGATCACGGGCACGCCGCCGATCTCGAACCCCGACTACCGCCCGGGCGGGAACGTCGGGTCGACCGTGCAGCTGGACCCCGAGACCGTGGGGCAGTTCTGGCTCGACATCCGCGACGGCAACCTGCCCCCGGGCCAGGTCGGGGGGCTCCCCGGCTAGTCGCGCGACGTCCTGGCGCGTAGCGCCTCGGACCGTCTTGGGGTGGGCAGCGCCCGGTCGGCTCAGGCGCCGAAGCCCGTGCGCTGCTCGCCCGAGCGCGAAGCGCGCAGCCGCGCGCCCTTGGCCCGTGCCTGGTCGCCCAGGTCGGCCTGGAAGGCGACCATCCGCTCGCGCAGGCGCACGGCGGCGTCGTCGGTGCCCGACGCGAGGATGCGCGCGGCGAGCAGGCCCGCGTTGCGCGCCCCGCCCACGGAGACGGTCGCGACGGGGACGCCCGCGGGCATCTGCACGATCGACAGGAGCGAGTCCATCCCGTCGAGGTGGCGCAGCGGCACCGGGACCCCGATCACCGGGAGCGGCGTGACGGCCGCGAGCATGCCCGGCAGGTGGGCCGCTCCCCCGGCGCCGGCGATGATCACGCGCAGGCCGCGCTCGGCGGCCGTCCGGCCGTAGTCGATCATCTCGACGGGCATGCGGTGCGCGGACACGACGTCGACCTCGACCGGGACGCCGAACTCGGCGAGCGCGTCGGCCGCCGCCTCCATGACGGGCCAGTCGGAGTCCGACCCCATGACGATGCCGACGACAGGGTTCTCGCTCATGCTCGCTCCTCGTTCGGGGTGCCCTCGGGGTCCTCGCCCCGCAGGACGGCGGCCGCGGCGAGCGCCCGACGCCGGACCTCGTCCAGGTCGTCGCCGCTCACGTTCACGTGGCCGAGCTTGCGCCCGGGGCGCACGCCCTTGCCGTACAGGTTGACCTTCGCGTCAGGGTACGCGGCGAGCACCGCGGGCAGCGCGTCGGTCAGCTCGTCGAGCGTCGAGCCGAGGACGTTCGCCATGACCGTCCACCGCGCGGTCGGGGCGGTGTCCCCGAGCGGGAGGTCGAGGACGGCGCGCAGGTGCTGCTCGAACTGGCTCGTCACCGCGCCGTCGATGGTCCAGTGCCCCGAGTTGTGCGGGCGCATCGCGAGCTCGTTGACGAGCACGCGCGGACCGTCCTCGCCCGCGACCTCGAACATCTCGACCGCGAGCACGCCGGTCACCCCGAGGCCCTCCGCGATCCGCACGGCGGCGTCGCGCGCGCGCTCCGCCTCGGCGTCGGTGAGGCCGGGAGCGGGCGCGATCACCTCGGCGCAGACGCCGTCGCGCTGGATCGACTCCACGACGGGCCACGTGCGCACCTCGCCGCGGCCCTCGGCGCCGCCGCTCGGTCGCCGCGCGACGAGCACCGCGAGCTCGCGCGTGAACGGCACCTTCTCCTCGACGAGCAGCTCGGGGCCGCCCGTGGCCGCCGCCTCGATCCACTCCGCGACCTGCTCGGGCCCGCCCGCGGCGAGCGACACGACGCGCACGCCCTTGCCGTCGTAACCGCCGCGCGCCGTCTTCACGACGGCCTCGCCACCGACCTCGGCGAGGAAGCCGGTCAGCGCGGTCCGGGCGTCCGCCGGGTCCGTGGGGAGCGCGGCCCAGCGCGGGCACGGCACGCCCAGCTCGGTGAGCCGGCGCCGCATGACGATCTTGTCCTGCGCGTGCACGAGCGCTTCCGGGCCGGGCCGCACGGGCGTCCCGTGCTCGAGGAGGTCGGTGAGCAGCGCGTTCGGGACGTGCTCGTGCTCGAACGTGAGGACGGCCGCAGGCGCGCCGTCGGCCGGGGCGATGAGGGCGCGGACCGCTGCCTCGTCGGATGCGGCGCCCACGGGCGCGTCGACCACGACCTGGGCGGCGGACGAGTCCGCGGCCTCGACGAGCACGCGCAGGTGCACACCGAGCTCGCCGGCCGCGGGGGCCATCATGCGTGCGAGCTGTCCTCCGCCGACCACGGCGATCACTGGGGCTGCCACGTGCACCCACCCTAGTGCCTGGGCGCCGCGCGCCCGCGCGCCGCCCGCTCGTCGGACGCCCGCGTCCCGGCGCCCGCCGGGGTACGGCCGCGGGACGCCCGGTAGCCTTGAGGGATGACGAGCGACCTGGACCGGCGGACGGAGGCCCTCGCGGCACCCGCGCCGCGCCGCGAGCGCGTGCTCGCCCGGGTGCGCGAGCTCGCGAAGTTCGGGTCCGTCGGCGCGGTCGCCTACGTCGTCGACCTCGGGCTGTTCAACCTGCTGAGCTTCGGCCCGGGCGAGGTCCTCGGGCACAAGCCCCTCACGGCCAAGGTCCTGTCGGTCGCGGTCGCGACGCTCGTCGCCTGGGTGGGCAACCGGTACTGGACCTTCTCCGCGCGACGCACGGCCACGCGCGGCCGCGAGCTCGCCGCGTTCGTCGTGGTCAACGTGGGCGGCATGCTCATCGCCGTCGGGTGCCTCGCCATCTCCACCTACGCGCTCGGCCTCACGTCGCCGCTCGCCAAGAACGTGTCCGCGAACGTCGTGGGTCTCGCGCTCGGCACCGCGTTCCGCTACCTGGCCTACCGCCGCCTCGTCTTCACGGGCGACCGGGCGCCCGATCCCGCCACGACGCCCGGCGCCTGATCCGGCGCCCGAGCCCGGTCCGGGGGCCGGGAAGCACCGGCCCGCCGGCGAGCAGGGAACCCCGTGACCGGGAGCCCGGTGAGCGGGGAGCGCGCGCCTCAGCCGCGGCGACGCCGCCGTCGACCGGACGCCACCACCGTGCCCGCGGGGAGCACCACGCGCGGGTCGAGGCGGCGCGGGACGCCCGCGAGGAACAGTGCGAACACCGCGGGGCGGCGCTGCGCGAGCTCGAGCCGGCCGCCGTCGGACGCCGCGAGGTCGCGCGCGAGGGCGAGGCCGAGGCCCGTGCCGGCCCCGGACGTGACCTCGCGCTCGAAGATGCGGGGCGCGAGGTCGTCGGGGACGCCGCCGCCCTCGTCGGAGACCTCGGTGACGATCGCGCCGCTCGTGCCCGACGGCCGCGCGCGGACCGTCGTCGTGCCGCCGCCGTGCTTGAGCGAGTTCTCGATGAGCGTGGCCAGCACCTGCGCGAGCGCGCCGGGAGTCGCGAGCACCTGGTACTCCGCGGGCACGTCGACGACGAGCCGGCGCCCGGCCTTCTCGAACGTCGGCACCCACTCCTCCTCCTGCTGGTGCACGACGTCGAGGAGGTTCACGGCCTCCGTCGTGCCGCCCTGCGCGCGGCGCGAGGAGGCGAGGAGGTCGTCGACGACCCCGACGAGCCGCTCGACCTGCTCAAGCGAGATCCGCGCCTCCTCCTGCACGTCCGGGTCGTCGGACGCGAGGGAGATCTCCTCGAGCCGCATGCTCAGCGCGGTGAGCGGCGTGCGGAGCTGGTGCGAGGCGTCGGCCGCGAACTGGCGCTCGGCCGCGAGGCGTCCCGCGAGCCGGTCCGAGCTGCGCGCCAGCTCGGCGGCGACGAGGTCGATCTCCTCGACGCCGGACGGCTCGAGCCGTGGGCGCACCTGTCCCGAGCCGAGCTGCTCCGCGGACGCCGCGAGGTACACGAGGGGCGCGGAGATGCGGTTGGCCTGCCACACCGCCATCCCGATGCCCGCGGCGAACGCGACGACGGCCGCCGCGACGACGAGCAGCACGACCTGCGCGGCCCGCAGGTAGGCGTCCCAGTAGGAGACGGTGAGCGTGACGAGCGCGCCGGACTCGGAGTGGACCGGCTGTTCGATCCCCCGGCCCGTGATCTCCTCACCGGCGGTGAGGACGGTGCCGTCGGGCAGGGTGACGTAGACCTGGGCGGGCGGGTCGCTCGCGCGGGGCTGGACCGCGTCCTCGATGACGTAGTCCGGGATGTCGTCCCCCGCGGCGAGGCGCGCGTCGATCGAGCGCGAGAGGCGCTCGACGCGCGACGTGACGTCGTCGACCTCGCCCTGGAGCACGAACCGCGCCCCGTAGAAGGCGAGCGGGAAGCCCAGGAGGATGACCGCGACGGCCACGGCCGCCACCGTCGCCTGCAGCATCCGACGCCGCACGCTTCCCCTCGCTCCCCGTGTCCTCGTCCCCGGTGGGTGTCGGTCAGCTCTCGCCGGTCTCGAAGCGGAAGCCGAGACCGCGGACGGTCGAGATGTAGCGCGGCGCGTTCGCGTCGTCGCCGAGCTTGCGGCGCAGCCACGACACGTGCATGTCCAGCGTCTTCGTCGACCCGACGGGCTCCGACCCCCACACGTCGCGCATCAGGGCGTCGCGTACGACGACCGACCCCGCGCTCGCGACGAGCACGCGCAGGAGCTCGAACTCCTTGGTGGTCAGGTGCAGCTCGCGGTCGCCCTGGAACGCCCGGTGCGCGGAGACGTCGATGCGCACGTCCTGCGCGGCGAGCTCCTCCTCGTCGACCTGCTCCCCGTGCGAGCGCCGCAGGAGCGCCCGGACGCGCGCGAGCAGCTCGGCGAGCCGGAACGGCTTCGTCACGTAGTCGTCCGCGCCCGCGTCGAGGCCCACGACGAGGTCCACCTCGTCGGCGCGCGCGGTGAGGACGAGCACCGGGGTGGTGAGGCCCTTGTGCCGGATCTCGCGGGCGACGTCGAGGCCGTCCATGTCCGGGAGGCCCAGGTCGAGCACGACGATGTCGGCGCCGCCGGCCGAGTCGATCGCCCCTTGACCTGTTCCTTGGACGACGACGTTATAACCCTCACGTGTCAGTGCGCGCGCCAAAGGTTCGGCAATCGCCGGGTCGTCCTCCGCTAGCAGTACGTGGGTCATTCGCTCATGCTAGGGCATCAGTACGACTTCGGTCCCATCGTGTCGCGTGAACTCTGCGACCCTGGTCGGACGCCCCGCGCGCACCCTCTGCCTAGGCTGGAGCGCATGGGATGGTACGAGCGGCTCGGGCAGTGGTCCGACCAGCACCGGTTCGGTGTGGACCTCACCGTCACGCTCGTCCTCGCCGTGGTGTTCGTCCCGGCGTCCGCGGCGTTCTCGGCGTCCGGGGCGAGCGGCTACGCGACGCACGGCGGGTGGGCGGCGTTCTGGGCCGTCCTGCTCCTCCTCCCCCTGCCGTGGCGGCGGTCGCGGCCGCTCGCGTCGGCGATCACGGTGTACGCGGTCGCGCTCGCGCACCTGCTCGCGGGCTACCTCCTCATCTTCCCCGCGGACTTCGCCGTGCTCGTCGCGCTCTACTCCGTCACGGTGTACGGGCCGCGCTGGGCGCACCGCACCGCGATCGCGTCCTCGCTCGCCGGCGCCGTCGTGCTGGGCGTCGCGCTCGGCCTCCTCTCGGGCCGCCTCGCCGACCTCGCCATGATGGTGTTCTTCACGTCCGCGTTCGGCGGCATGACGTTCCTCGCCGTCTGGGCGTTCGGACTCGTGCGGCGCTCGCGCCGCGAGACGATCGCCGCGCTCGTCGACCGCGCGGAGCGGCTCGAGGTCGAGCGCGACCAGCAGGCGCGGATCGCGACGGCCGCCGAGCGCGCACGCATCGCGCGCGAGATGCACGACATCGTCGCGCACTCGCTCTCCGTCATCATCGCCCAGGCCGACGGCGGCCGGTACGCCGCCGCGCACGACCCCGACGCCGCGGCCCGCGCGCTGACGACCGTGTCCGAGACCGGGCGCACGGCACTCGCCGACATGCGACGCCTGCTGGGCGTGCTGCGGTCCGAGGCGCCGCGGGTCCCCGGCCCGGCTCCCGCCGTCGGCCCGGGCGGCACGCTCGCGCTGCCCGCCGGCCGCGGCACCGCGCCGGGCGAGAGCGCCGGCTCGCCCTACGGCCCGCCCGCGTCCGGGCCGGCGAGCGGCGCGACGGCGGCGCTCGAGCGCGCGCCGCAGCCCGACACCGCGGACCTCGAGTCCCTCGTCGCGCAGGTCCGGGACAGCGGCCTGCGCGTGTCCTTCGTCCGCGTGGGCGACGCGCGGCAGCTCCCGCCCGGCGCGGGGCTCACGGTATACCGCGTGTGCCAGGAGGCCCTGACGAACGTGCTCAAGCACGCGGGCCCCGACCCGGAGGTCACGGTCGTCGTGCGCTGGGGCGCCACGACGCTCGACCTCGAGGTCGAGGACGACGGGCGCGGCGCCTCGACCGCGGCCGACACGGACGCGCGGCCCGGTGGCTACGGCGTGCTCGGGATGCGCGAGCGCGCCGCGCTCTTCGGCGGCACGGTCCAGGTCGGCCCGCGGCCGGGCGGCGGTTTCCGCGTGCACCTGCGCCTCCCCGTCCCGCCCGCCCCGGGTGCCGCGCCCGGCCCGGCAGCCGTGTCCGGCCCGGCGGCCACGACGGCCGTCCTGCCCGCGCCCGCGCCGTCGGGCAGGATGGGCCCCGCGCGCCCGCCCGGCGCGGCGGTCCCGCCGCCACCCCCGCCCCCGACGCCCGCCTGACGCGCCACCGCACCTCCCCGCGACCGGACCCCGGCCCGACCGACCGACAGGACACCATGACCGACGCCGTCCTCCCCGACGGGGCGTACGCCCCGGAGACCCACGACCCCGTGCGCATCGCGCTCGTCGACGACCAGCAGCTCGTGCGCGCGGGCTTTCGCATGGTCATCGACTCGCAGCCGGACCTCACCGTCGCGGTCGAGGCCGGGGACGGGCTGCAGGCGCTGCGCCTGCTCGCCGACCACCCCGTCGACGTCGTGCTCATGGACGTGCGCATGCCCCACCTCGACGGGCTGCAGACGACCGCGCGGCTCACCGCGGCGGCGGCCGACGGCGGCCACGCGCCCAAGGTCATCGTCCTCACCACGTTCGACCTCGACGAGTACGTGCTCGAGGCCATCCGCTCCGGCGCGAGCGGCTTCCTGCTCAAGGACGCCCCGCCCGAGGAGATGCTCGCCGCGATCCGCACGGTGCACCGCGGGGACGCGGTGATCGCGCCGTCGTCGACGCGCCGCCTGCTCGAGCACCTCGTCACGGCACTGCCCGCCGAGCAGGTCGAGGACTCGCCCGCGCACGCGGCCGTGGAAGGCCTCACCGAGCGCGAGCGCGAGGTGCTCGTGCTCATGGCGCGCGGTCGCTCCAACACCGAGATCGCGAGCGACCTCTTCGTCGCGGAGGCGACGGTCAAGACGCACGTCGGGCGCATCCTCGCCAAGCTCGGCGCGCGCGACCGCGTCCAGGCGGTCGTCACCGCGTACGAGACGGGGCTCGTGCGCCCCGGCGGCTGATCCGAGCGCGCCTCCGCGACCCCCCGACGCCCCGCCGGTCACCGCGACCCGCGGGGCGTCCGCGCGTCCGCCGCCAGGAGGGGCGCCGTCCGCGCGTCCGCCCTGGGTGGGGCGCCGTCCGCCCGGCGCGGGACGCGTCTACGACCACGGGATGACCCGCCCCGCGCGCAGGACCCGACCGTCGCCGGACGCGGCGGACCGCCCCCGCTCCGTAGCGTCGTCCACGATCCCGGCGCACGCCCTCGACCGCAGGTCGGGCGCGCCGCACGACCGACGACGACGCCCCAGGAGACGACGTGGACACCACCGTGTACCGACCCACCGACCCGGCCCCCGCCGGCCCGCCCGCGGTGCGGGCCCGCTCGCTGCGCAAGACCTACGGCAAGGGCGAGGCGGCGGTCCACGCGCTCGACGGCGTCGACGTCGACTTCGAGCGCGGTCACTTCACGGCCATCATGGGCCCGTCCGGCTCGGGCAAGTCGACGCTCATGCACCTGCTCGCGGGCCTCGACACGGCGACGAGCGGCCACGCCTTCATCGGCGACACCGAGGTCACCGGCCTGAACGACAACGCGCTCACGCAGCTGCGCCGCGACCGCGTGGGCTTCGTGTTCCAGTCGTTCAACCTCCTGCCCATGTTCACGGCCGAGCAGAACATCACGCTCCCCGTCGAGCTCGCGGGCGGCAAGGTCGACCGCGCGTGGCTCGACACGCTCGTGCGCACGCTGGGCCTCGAGGCGCGCCTCGCCCACCGCCCGAGCGAGCTGTCCGGCGGGCAGCAGCAGCGCGTCGCGATCGCGCGCGCCCTCATCGCCGGGCCCGAGGTCGTGTTCGCGGACGAGCCCACCGGCAACCTCGACTCGCGGTCGGGCGCCGAGGTGCTGAGCTTCCTGCGCCGCTCCGTCCGCGAGCTCGGCCGCACCATCATCATGGTCACGCACGACCCGACGGCCGCGGCGTACGCGGACCGCGTCGTGCTCATCGCCGACGGGCGGATCGCGGGCGACATCACCGACCCGACGCCCGAGTCGGTGCTCGCGGGGCTCGACGCCCTGCGCACGCTGGAGGCTCCCGGCGCCGACGTGTCGCAGGCGGTGCGCGCCTGATGCTCCGCCTCACCCTGGCGCAGATGCGCCGCAGCATCGGCCGCCTCGTCGCGGCCGGCGTCGCGATCGTCATCGGGACGGCGTTCGTCACGGCGACGCTCATCGCGGGCGACGTCATGACCCGGACCACGAACGACTCCATCGCGGCGCAGTTCGCGAGCGCGGACCTCGTCGTGTCCGCGCCGGCCGACCTGACCGCCGACGACGTCGACGCCCTGCGCTCCGTCCCGGGCGTGGACGCGGTCGACGCGGTGCAGTTCACCTACCTCGACCTGTCCCACGGCTCGAAGCGCGTGTTCCAGCTCGGCGTCCCCGCGCCGTCCGACCCCCGCTTCCAGGCCCTCGAGGTCGTCGAGGGCTCGATGCCGACCGCGACCGGGCAGGTCGCGCTCCCGGAGGCCGTGGCCGAGCGCCTGGGCGTCGGGATCGGCGACGCCGTCACGAGCTCGCGCAACGTGTGGGACGGCTCCGCGCCCGACGGCGGCGCGTACGAGGAGGTCCGCGACGAGCTGAGCGTCGTCGGCACGACCGCCGACCCGTACGGCGCGTACGCCCAGATGGGCGGCGCCGTCGTCGTGACGGCCGAGGACGTCGCCGCGTGGGAGGCCGCGCAGTCGATGCCCGACGAGCCCGCACGCACCTACTCGGCGGCCATGGTCGGCCTCGCGCCCGGCACGGACCTCGAGACCGTGCGCGCCGCGCTCGTGGCCGCGTCCCCGGACGAGGCCAAGGCCGTGACCCCGGACGAGCACGCGCAGGAGCAGGCGCGCAAGATGACCGGCGACCAGGACGTCTTCACCTACGTGATCCTCGGCTTCGCCGCGGTGGCCCTGCTCGTCGCCGCGCTCGTCATCACGAACACGTTCCAGGTGCTCGTCGCGCAGCGCACGCGCACGCTCGCCCTCCTGCGCGCCGTGGGCGCGAACCGGTCGCAGCTCGCGCGCTCCGTGCTGACCGAGGCGACGATCCTCGGCGTCGTGTCCTCGGTGGGCGGCATCCTGCTCGGTGCTCTGCTCACGCAGGTCGCGCTCCTCGTGGCCCGCGGCGCGGACCTGGGCGTCCCGATCCCGGCGACCATCGCCGTGACCCCCGTCGTCGTGCTCGTCCCGCTGCTCGTCGGCACGGTCGTGACCGTCGTGGCGTCGTTCGCCCCGGCCCGCGCCGCGACGCGCGTCGCCCCGCTCGAGGCGCTGCGCCCGGCCGACGCGCCGAGCCTCGCCCGTGGCGGCGGCCGCGCGCGCCTCGTCGTCGCGAGCCTGCTGACGGTCGCCGGCCTGGCCGTCCTCGGCGGAGGCATCTGGCTCGGCACCACCGGGAACCCCGAGATCGGTCTGCTCGCCGGCGTCGCAGGCGGCGCCCTGTCGTTCGTCGGCGTGCTCGTCGGTGCCGTGTTCTGGCTCCCCGGCGTCGTGTCCCTCGTCGGCCGCCTGCTCGCGGGCACCGGGTCGACGGCGCGCCTCGCCACCGCGAACACGCTGCGCAACCCGCGGCGCACGACCGCGACGAGCACCGCGCTGCTCATCGGCGTGACGCTCGTCGCGATGATGTCGACCGGTGCCGCGAGCGCCCGCACGTCGCTCGACACCGCGCTCGACGAGCAGTACCCGGTGGACGTCCTCGTCGCGACCGACCTCTACGGGTCCTCGGGCGAGGCCGTCCCGGGCGAGGCCGTGCGTGCCGTCTCCGGGAGCGAGGGCGTCGCGCGCGTCGTCGAGCTCGTCGCGGCGGAGGCGACGCTGCCGGACGGCACCCAGCTCACGGTCCACGGCGTCGACCCCGAGCAGGCGCGCGAGGTCGTCCGCACTCCTGAGTCGCTCGCGCCCCTGGCCGAGGGCACGCTCATGCTGTCCGAGCAGGAGGCCGAGTCGTGGGGCATCGCCGACGGCGAGCGGCTCGAGCTCACGGGGCCGGACGGCGCGACGCTCGACGTCGTGGCGCGGACCGGGGCGGTCGGGTGGTCGTGGCTCCTCGCGACGGACGACGCGCGGGCGCTCGACCCGGGTGCGGTCACGTCGCGCCTGTGGGTCGGTCTCGACGAGTCGGCCGACCCGACGCAGGCCGTCCCGGCCATCCAGGACGCGATCGTCGACGTGGACGTCCCGGTCGAGGTCGCGGGCGCGGCCGTCGAGCGCGCGCTCATGGAGAGCGTGATCGACACGATCCTCGGCGTCATCGTCGGGCTCCTCGCGGTCGCGGTCGTCATCGCGCTCATCGGCGTGGCGAACACGCTGTCGCTGTCGGTCATCGAGCGGCGGCGCGAGTCCGCGACGCTGCGCGCGATCGGCCTGAGCCGGGCGCAGCTGCGGTGGATGCTCGCGATCGAGGGCATGCTCATCGCGGGCGTCGGCGCCGTCCTCGGGATCGCGCTCGGGGTGCTGTACGGCTGGGCCGGCGCGGCGACCGCGCTGAGCATCATGGGCGACGTGTCGCTCGCGGTGCCGTGGCGGGACGTGGCCCTCGTGCTCGTCGTGGCGCTCGTCGCGGGGCTCGTGGCGTCGGTCGTGCCGGGCCGGACGGCGGCCCGCACCTCGCCGGTCGCGGCGCTCGCCGTGGACTGACCGGACGACGGGCCCACCGGCCCACTCTCGACGCGCGCCCCTGTGGACGGATCACCCGTCCAGAGGGGCGCGCTCGTGCGTGGAGCGGGGCGGCGTGCGCCCGGCACGATCGCGCGGTGCCGCTCGTCCTGCCACCCGCCGCGTCCGCCCACCCCGCCGGGCCGCCGCCCTCCGTCACGCCGGTCGCTGCGCCCGGCGCGCTGCGCGTGACCGTCCACCCCGGCACCGACGTCCTGCTCGACGCCGGTGCCCGCCTGGGCGACGCGCGCGCCGCGCTCGCGCGCCTCGCGTGCCGTCCCGAGCTCCGCACGGCGCCTCTGGTCGTGGACGGCGTCGCCGTCGACGACGACCAGCGGTGCGGCACCCGCCCCCTGCTCCCCGGCGCGACGCTCGCCGTCCGGGGTGGGCCGTCGACCGCCCGGGAGCCGTCCGGCGCCCGCCGGGGGTCGTCCGGCGCGGAGCCGGGAGGGGCGGGTGCGCACGGCGCCGACGACCCCGCACGCGCCGACGAGGTCCTCGCCGCCCCGCTGCACCTCGCGGTCGTGGGCGGCGCGGACGCCGGGCGCGTCGTCGCGCTGACGAGCGCGCGCGGCCGCGTCGTGCTCGACGGACTCGACGTCCGCTGGCGCGCCCGTCGCCGCGGGACCCGGGTCCGCGTCCGGGCGCCGCGGGGCACGCGTCGTGTCCCCGACGACGCCGGGACGCTCCTCGCGCGCTCCGTCCGGGCGGGCCGCGTGGTCCCGCGGTGGCGCACGACGGCGTGGCGCCCGGGTCACGCGCTCGTCGGCCCGCGCGGCGTCTACGCCCTGCGCCCGCGCCCCGGGCTCGCGCACGGACCGCGCACCGGACCGGCCCTGCCGACGACCGGCGGCACGAGCCCGGGCCGTCCGGGCGCCGCGCACCTCACGACCGCGCTCGCGCCGGTCGCCGCGTCGCTCGCCCTCGCGGCAGCCTTCCGTCAGCCGCTGTACGCGCTGCTCGCGCTGGTCGGGCCGCTCGCGCTCGTGGTGCCCGCGCTGGTCGAGGCGCGACGGCGCCGCGCCGCCGCTCGCCAGGGCGCCCTCGTCGTGGCCGAGCCCGGCGGGGGCGCACGTCCCGGGGTCGCCGACGCACCGGTGGCGGCGCACCTCGACCCGCTGCTTCCCCGGCCCGCCGACGTGCTGACGTGGGCCGCCGTCGCGCGGCTCGCACCCGCCGTGGGTGGTGCGCTCGGGCCCCGCCGGGACCTCGGCCGTTCCACCGGGAGGGCTCCCGGCGGCTCGGCCGGTGGGCCGTCGGGCGTGGGCGCGGTCGGGCCGGTGGCCGGAGACCCGGCCGGTGGCGACGCACCGGCCGGCCCGGTACCTCCCCGCCTCCCGGACGGGTGCCTCGCGGTCGTCGGGCCCCGGCCGCGGGCGCTCGGCGCCGCGCGCGCCGTGCTGGCCGAGCACCTGGCCGCGGGCGCCGCGCTCACCGTGCGGCACCCGCCACCCGCCGCGGCGGACTGGGCGTGGTGCCGGTGGCTGCCCGGTGCGTCGGCCGTCGCCGACCTCGCCGACGTCGTGCCGGGGAGCCCCGCGACCGCCGTCGCGCGGGCGGCGAGCGCCGTCGCGAGCCCCGCACCGTCCGACGCGCCCCGGGTCCCGGTCGCCGACGGGACGGCACCGTCCCGCGCACCCGGGGTCCTCGTCGTCGACGGGCACGCGCCGCCCGGCGAGCTCGCGACCGCGTGGGAGCGACTGCGCGCCGCGGGGACGGACCTCCTCCTCGTCGTCGAGGACGCCGCGCACGTCCCCGCGTGGTGTCGGACCGTGCTGGACGTCACCGGCGCTGCCGCGGTCCTCGTCGGCCCCGACGGCGCCCGGACGGAGCGCGAGCACGTCGCGGCGGGCACGGCGTGGGCCGAGGCGCTCGCGCGCCGCCTCGCCGCCGCGGCCCACCTCGGCCGCCTGGGCGGGACGCCGTCGGGCGGGGCCGACCCCGCGGACCCGACCGCCCCGTCGTTGCCGCCCGACGTCGCGCTCGGCCACCTGCTCGGCGCGCCCCGGGCGCGCCACGACCTCGCGGGATGGGTCGGCGCGCGCTGGGACGACGCGCCGCGCCGCGACCGGCGCGGCCTCCGCACCGTCCTCGGCGTCGACGCGGACGGACAAGCCGTGACGGTCGACCTCGTCGAGGACGGCCCGCACGTGCTCGTCGCCGGGACGACGGGCGCCGGGAAGTCGGAGCTGCTGCAGACCCTCGTCCTGGGGCTCGCGCTCGGGCGCTCCCCCGACGAGGTGACGTTCGCGCTCGTCGACTTCAAGGGCGGCACGAGCTTCGGGGCGTGCGGCCGCCTCCCGCACGTCGTGGGCCAGGTGACCGACCTCGACCCCGGCCTGGCCCGCCGCGCGCTCGACGGTCTGCGCGCCGAGCTCCACCGCCGCGAGCGCGTCCTCACGGCGGCCGGGGCGACGAGCGTCGACGACCTGCCGCGCGGTCGGCTGCCCCGGCTCGTCGTGGTCGTCGACGAGTTCCGCGCGCTCGCCGACGACCTGCCCGAGCTCCTCCCCGGTCTGCTGCGCGTCGCCGCTCAGGGGCGCGCGCTCGGGGTGCACCTCGTGCTCGCGACGCAGCGGCCGGCAGGAGCCGTGAGCGCGGACGTGCGCGCCAACATCACGCTGCGACTCGCCCTGCGGGTGGTCGACGTCGCCGACTCCCGGGACGTCGTCGAGTGTCCGCACGCCGCACTCGTCCCGGCGTGGGCGCCCGGGCGCCTCGTCCTGCGCCGCGGCGCGGAGCCTCCCCTCGCCGTGCAGTGCGCCCGCGCGAGCGGCGAGACGCCCGCCGCGGCGCCCGGGGCGCGGCTCGCACCGCCGTGGCACGTCCCCCGCAGCGCGACGCCGAGCCTGTCGGGCGGCGGTCCGACCGGTCGCCGCGCGGTCCCGTCGGGAGACCTGACCGTGGGTGACCGGTCGGCCGGCCCTCCGTCGGGCGACGCGACGGCGGGCGACGCGACGGCTGGCGATGCGCTCGCACGTCTCGTGGACGCGGCGCGCGAGGTCGCCGCGCGCCGCGGCGCGCGCACGCCGCCGCCACCCTGGCTCCCTCCACTGCCGACGCACGTCGGTGCGGACGAGCTCGAGCGCGCCGAGGTCGGGCCGAGCGGTTCCGCCGTCGGGCAGGACGGTGCTGACAGGTCCGGCGCGAGCGACCCTGCGGGGCTGCCTCTCGCGCTCGGCGACGTGCCCGCGCAGCAACGCCGCGCGGTGCTCCGGTGGGACCCGACCGACGGGCACCTCGCGGTGCTCGGCCGCGCCCGGTCGGGCCGCACGAGCGCGCTGCGTACCGCGGCGTGGGCGGCGCTCGAGCGCGGATGGGCGGTCCACGCCGTCGGGGCGTTCGCCGACCTCTCGTCACACCCCGGGACGGGCACGGTCGTGGGCCGCGGCGACGTGCGCCGGCTCGTCCGGCTCCTGCGGCTCCTCGCCGGTCACGACGACGCCCAGGGACGGCCGCCCGGCCTCGTTGGTCACGACGACGCCCAGGGACGGCCGCCCGGCCTCGCCGGTCCCGACCGCGGGCAGCCGCCAGGCGCCACCGCTCACCACGACGGGCAATCGTCCGGCCCTGCCGGCACCGGGGCGCGGAGGCTCCTCGTCGTCGACGACGTCGAGGCGGTCCGGGCCGCGCTCGCGGACGTGGCCGGTGGCGCGGGCGCCGACCTGCTCGCCGACGTCCTCGCCGAGGGCACCACCGCGGTCGCGCTGGCGGGGAGCGGGCCGACGGTCGGCGGGCTCGCGGCCCACGTCGGCGTGCGCGTGGTCCTCGCGTCGCGCGACCGCCACGACGACGTGTCGCTCGGCGTCCCGAGCGCGCTCGCCGGGCAGGGGGGTCCTGCCGGCCGCGCGGTCTGGCTCGGGCCGGACGACCCGCTGCTGTGCCAGGTCGCGCTGCCGCGGGCCGCCGAACCGGGCCCGGAGACGGACCCGCCCGTGCGCCCGACCCCCGACGCCGACGCCGACGCGCGACCCGGCGGGCGAGCGCACCTCCGTGCGCAGGTGCGTGAGAGCGGCGAAGAGCCGGGCACGGTACGCGTCACCGGCGGGTGGCCGGGCGTGATGCGCCTCGCGCGGCTCCCCGACCGCGTCGACGCGTCCGACCTCGACCGCTCCGACCCGCACCTGCACCTGGACCCCGCCCGGCCGCCGCAGCCGGGGTCGAGCGTGGGACCCGGCCCGGGCGCAGGCCCTCCCGACGACCGCCGCGCGGGCCCCGCGAGCGCGGAAGGATTGCGGGTGCTGGTCGGGCTCGGCGGGGACGACGCCCGCACCCTGTCGCTCGACGTGTCGCGCGGAGCGCTCGTGGTCGGCCCGCCGGGCAGCGGTCGCACGAGCGCGCTGCGGCTCGTGGTCCAGCAGGTCGCGCGCGCCGGTGCGCTGCGGGGCGTCGTCGCCCGTGACGGCGCGGTCGCCGCGCTCGCGCCGCGCGGCACGCCGACGGCGCGGCGGTTCACCCCGTCGGAGGTCGCCGCGCTGCTCGACGCCGTCGCTGCCTCCGGCCCGCCCGTCCACCCGCCCCGCAGACCGTCCGGCGACCCGACACACGCCCCGTCCGGCGGCGGCGACCCGACTCACGGCCCGACCGGCGGCGGCGCTGCGCCCGGCGTGGTCGCGGTCGACGACCTGGACGTGCTCGCCCAGCTGTGCGTCCTCGAGGCCGACCGTCTCGCGACGCTGGCCCGGGACGGGATCGTGCTCGTCGCGACGGCGACCACCGCGAGCGCCGCGACGGCGCTGCGTGGGCCGCTCGCCGACCTGCGGGGCGCCCGGACCGGCGTCGTGCTGGCCCCGGGCGAGCGCGGCAGCTCCGAGGTGTTCGGGCACTCCCTCGCCTGGCTCGCCGAGCCGGGGCGCCCACGTCCGGGCCGCGGCGTGCTCGTCGACGGCGCGCGTCTCGCGCCCGTCCAGGTCGCGGTCCCGTGACGCCGGGGGCGGCACCCCGGCAGCGGTCGGGCTCAGGTGTCGCGGCGGCTCAGGAGGCCGGTCGCGCGTCCCGCGTCGTCGCCTCGACCACGGGGCGCAGCATGAGCAGGACGAGCACCGCGAGCGCGAGCACGAGGGCCGCGACGACCCACGGCGTCACCCCGACCTGCAGGGACGAGACGGCGACGACGCCCTGGAGGATCTGCCAGGTCGCGACCGGGGAGCGCGCCCAGCGCTGGCCCCCCAGCAGGCCGCGCACGCTCGCGGCGAGCACGGCCGCGACACCGAGCGCGAAGACCACGAGGAACCCGCTCACGCCCACGGACTGCGACCCGCCACGGACGAGCTCGACGAGGATGAGGAGGGCACCCACCACGAGGGCGACGATCTCGACGCCGACGCCCGCCACGAGCGCCGTGAGCGCGGCCGGCCGCGACGAGGGGCCGCCGGGGGGCGGCGTCGGGCGCGGTTCGGGCGATGCTGCGGAACGGTCGCGGGAGGGCACGAGAACCCAGCGTACGCGCCGACCTGCGGCTTCACACCCGTGTGACGAAGACCTCACGATTCATGCAGCGGAAACTTTCTCGTCACCTCTTGTGCTGTGCTTCACGAGGTGTGAACCTGGTTCAAGCATCAATCACCCCCGCCTCGAGCCTTGGTCCGGGCAGACCCATGCCGGGCTGCCCCGCGACGAGTCATCACCTCGCGACCAGGCTCCCCTCTGCCAAGGAGACGACGATCATGGACTGGCGCCACCGCGCAGCCTGCCTCGACGAAGACCCCGAGCTCTTCTTCCCGATCGGCAACACGGGGCCTGCGCTCCTGCAGATCGAGGAGGCGAAGGCCGTGTGCCGCCGCTGCGACGTGGTCGACACGTGCCTGAAGTGGGCCATCGAGTCCGGCCAGGACGCCGGCGTCTGGGGAGGCCTGTCCGAGGACGAGCGCCGCGCGCTCAAGCGGCGCACCGCCCGCGCGCGCCGCGCCGGCTGAGCCCCACCCCGCGTCGAGAACGTCGACCACGGGCCGTCACCCTCGCGGGTGGCGGCCCGTCGTCGTTCCCGCACCCGGCCGGCGGCCCGGCACCACCGCCCACGCGACGGCGCGTCTGCGGCCGACGTGCACCGCAGCCCCGACGGCACGACAGCCCGGCCGGCGCGACCGGCCGGCACGTCATCCGCGCCGACGTGCAGCAGCGCCGTCCCCCGACGCGCGCATCCTTCGCCGTCAGCCCCGCCGGCTCACGTCCCGCAGGACGGCCGTCAGCCCTGCCGGTTCGCGTCGCGCAGGACGAGGGAGAGCACGACCTGCGTGCCGCCGCCCGGCCGCGGCGACCACTCGATCGTCCCGCCGAGCTCGTTCGTCACGAGCGTCCGCACGATCTGCGTCCCGAGGCCGCTCTTGGCCGCCTTGCCCGCCCGGGCGACGTCGCCGTCGGGCATGCCCACGCCGTCGTCCGCGACCACGACGCGCAGCGCGGACCCGTCGCGCTCGACCGCGACCTCGACCGTCCCCGCGTCCTGCTTGGCGAGCCCGTGCTCGACGGCGTTCGTGACGAGCTCGGTGAGGATGAGCGCGAGCGGGGTCGCGTCCTCGGCGGGGACGAGGCCGAAGCTGCCGGTGCGGACGGTGCGGACGCTCGTGTCGGCGGACGCGACGTCGGCGGCGAGGCGCAGGGCGCGCCCCACCATGTCGTCGAACTCGACCTCCTCGTCGAGCGTCTGCGACAGGCTCTCGTGGACGAGCGCGATCGTCGCGACGCGTCGCATGGCCTCCTCGAGCGCGGCGCGCGCCTCGGGCACGTCCATGCGGCGGGCCTGGAGCCGCAGGAGCGCGGCGACGGTCTGCAGGTTGTTCTTCACGCGGTGGTGGATCTCGCGGATCGTCGCGTCCTTGGTGATGAGCTCGCGCTCGCGGCGACGCAGCTCCGACACGTCGCGGCACAGCAGCACCGCGCCGATGCGCTGGCCCGACTCCGTGAGCGGGAGCGCGCGCAGCGAGAGCGCGACGCGCTGCGCCTCGATCTCGGTGCGCCACGGCGCGCGGCCCATGACCACGAGCGGGAGGGACTCGTCGACCGGCGTCTGGTGCTCGATGAGGTCCGCGGTGACCTCGGCGAGCGAGCGCCCGACGAGCGGGCCGATGACGCCGAGCCGGTGGAAGCAGCTCAGCGCGTTCGGGCTCGCGTAGAGGACCTCGCCCTCGGAGTTGAGCCGGATGAGGCCGTCGCCGACGCGCGGGGCGCCGCGCCGCGGGCCCGTCGCGGCGTTGGGGAACGGGAACTCGCCACGCGAGATCATCGCGATGAGGTCGTCCGCGGCCTCGACGTAGTTGAGCTCGAGCCGGCTGGGCGTGCGCCCGCTGCCGAGGTTCGTCTGCCGCGCGACGACCGCGATCGCCCGCCCGTCGTGCACGACGGGGATGGCCTCCTCACGGACCGCGTACGCGCCGAACCAGCGCGGCTCGCGCGAGCGCTGCGAGCGCGCCTCGGTGAGGGCGCGCTCGAGCTGGGGGCGCTGGCCCTCGGGCGCGAGCGACCCGACGATGTCGTCGTAGTGCACGGTCGCACCGGTCGACGGGCGACACTGCGAGACGGCGACGAAGTTGCCGTCCGTCGTGGGGAGCCACAGCACGAGGTCGGCGAACGCGAGGTCGGAGATCACCTGCCAGTCCCCCACGAGCA
Organism: Cellulosimicrobium composti; assembly: GCF_010287905.1. NCBI lineage: Bacteria > Bacillati > Actinomycetota > Actinomycetes > Micrococcales > Promicromonosporaceae > Cellulosimicrobium > Cellulosimicrobium composti. Next base: position 2,421 of record NZ_JAAFAN010000052.1, on the reverse strand, counting down.
GGTGCAACCACTCGTTGTCCGCCGGGCCGAGGTCGGCGTGGCGGGAGATGAGATCACTCATGGCAGACACGGACCCCAGCGTAGAGGGGTCGGACCGGTAGAGTCCCCATCAGCGCCCGCACGCGGTCGCCCGAACCGTCGCCCGAACCGTCGACCGACCCGTCGCCCGGCCCCATGAGGGTCGGCGAGGGCCCGAGGAGGTCCCGTGCACCTGAGCGTCGAGCTCCGCTATCCCGCCCCCGTCCCCGCCGTCGGCGCGATGCTCGCGGACGAGGAGTTCGTCCGGTGGCGCGCGGCCCGGTCGGGCGGGTCCGGCGCGCACGTCGAGCAGGTCGACGTCACGGGCGGGCCCGTCGAGGGCTTCACGGTGACGGTGCGCCGCACCCTGCCGACGGACCAGATCCCGGCGCACGTGCGCTCGTTCGTGGGCGGGCAGCTCGAGATCCGCCAGGCCGAGGCGTACGAGCCTCAGCGCGACGGCGAGCGGGCCGGCACGGTCTCGCTCGAGATCACCGGCGCCCCGGTGCGCCTCACCGGCACCGTGACGCTCTCCCCCGACGGCGACGGGACCGTCCAGCGCTACGACGGCGACGTCAAGGCGTCGGTGCCGTTGTTCGGCAGCGCGATCGAGCAGGCCGCCGCCGAGGCGGTGCGCACCGCGCTCGCGGCCGAGGAGTCCGCCGGGCGCGAGTGGCTCGCGCGCTGACCCGGTAGCCGCGCTCCGGGGGCGGTCTCGAACCGGTAACGATTTCCCCGGACACCGACCGGCCGGTAGGGACCCGCGTCGCGCTGACCTGCGGAAACGTCCGAGTGGGAGCGCGACCACACCGCGCCCCTCACAGCCTGCGGCTTGACACGGATTCCCCGGGGAACGCACCATCGGGCCGTTGTGTGGAAGCGCTACCACTTAGGAGTGGGAGCGCTGCCACGACCCCGCCCCACCGACAAGGGAGTCACCGTGCTGAGCAGCACCCGTACGACCCGCCGGCCCCGCAAGGCGATCGCCGCCGTCGCAGGCCTCGCGGCCATCACCCTCACCCTGACCGCGTGCTCGAGCGGGTCCGGCTCGGACGACGCCGAGACGGGCTCGGGCGACGAGAAGATCACGCTCACGGTCGCCACGTTCAACGACTTCGGCTACTCGGACGAGCTCCTGGCGGCGTACTCGGAGTCGCACCCGAACGTCACCGTCAAGCAGACCAAGGCCGCGAAGTCCGAGGACGCGCGGACCAACCTCACGACCAAGCTCGCCGCCGGCGGCGAGGGCCTGGCCGACATCGAGGCCATCGAGGTCGACTGGCTCCCCGAGCTCATGCAGTACCCCGACCTCTTCACCGACCTCATCGACCCCGAGCTCGAGGGTCGCTGGGTGGACTGGAAGGTCCAGCAGGCGACGACGACCGACGGCAAGGTCATCGGCTACGGCACCGACATCGGCCCGAGCGCGATCTGCTACCGCCAGGACCTCTTCGAGGCCGCGGGCCTGCCGAGCGACCCCGCCGCCGTGGCCGAGCTCCTCGGTGGCGAGGACGCCACGTGGGACGACTACTTCGCCGCGGGCGCGACCTTCGTCGCCGCGAGCGACTCCGCCTGGTACGACTCGGCGATGTCCATCTCGCAGGCCATGGTCAACCAGATCGACAACGCCTACGAGGAGTCCGACGGCACGCCCAAGGACCTCGCGACGAACCAGCCGATCATCGACATCTACGACACGGTCGTCGAGCAGTCGACGACGAACGGCCTCTCCGCGGGCCTCGAGCAGTGGTCGGGTGACTGGGACGCCGCGTTCCAGAACGACGGCTTCGCGACGATGATCTGCCCCGCGTGGATGACCGGCCCGGTCGAGGAGCGCTCGGGCGGCGTCACCGGCTGGAACGTCGCGGACGTCTTCCCCGGCGGCGGCCTCAACTGGGGCGGCTCGTTCCTCACGGTCCCGGCCTCGGGCCCCAACGCCGAGGCGGCCAAGGAGCTCGCCGCGTGGCTGACCGACCCGGCGCAGCAGACGACGGCGTTCGAGAACGCGGGCACGTTCCCGTCGCAGCTCGAGGCGCAGGAGTCCGACGCCGTGCAGTCGTTCACGAACGACTTCTTCAACGACGCCCCGGTCGGCCAGATCTTCGTCAACCGTGCGCTCGCGATCGACGGCGCGCCGTTCAAGGGCGCGAACTACTTCTCGATCCACCAGACCGTCCAGGACGGTATCAAGCGCGTGGACGTCGAGAAGACGGACGACGCCGCGTCCTCGTGGCAGAAGACGCTCCAGTCCTTCCAGGACCTGGGCCTGTGACCTGACGGGGCCGGGGGGGGCGCCCCCCCACCCCCCGTCGCCGTAAACCCCCCCCCCGCGCGCCGCGGGCCGCGGCGGCCCGCGCAACGGGCGGCCCGGCGGGGGCGACCGGGGGGGCGGGGGGGGCCCCC
>NZ_JAAFAN010000051.1:0-32882 GCF_010287905.1 Cellulosimicrobium composti | reverse complement strand
GGCGCCGGCCGGGCCGCCCCCCTCCGCCACTCCCCGGGCGCGCACCTGCGCGACCGCGGCCGCGGCGGCGGGGTCGGCGAGCAGCGCGGGCAGGATGCCGGTGAGGTTCATGCGGTGGGGTCCCTCCGAGGACGGTGGTCGAGAGCGTCGGCGCCCGCGGGGCGGGCTCGGGTCGAGGACGGGGCGAGGACACATCGAGGACACGACGGGGCAGCACGAACGGCCCGGACCGAGCTCGTCAAGGGTGGCGAGCGGGTCCGGGCTGCGGACGTGCAGGACGACGCGTCCCAGCGTACGCCTCGGCGCCCACACGTCCTCCGAGGAGAGCGCGTCCGGTCGCGCGACGTTTTCACCCGGCCGACGCGCGGCACCCCCGGTGACACGGTCCCCGCCGCTCCGCCATGCTCGGGACGTGCCCCGCCGCACCGACCTCCCCGCGCCCGCGCGCACCCGGCCGCGCGCCGCCGCGCCCCTCGTGCTGCTCGCGCTCGTCGTCGCGGTCTTCGTCGCGCTCTGGGCCGCCTCGCACCTCACCGTCGCCGGGCAGCAGGCCGACGCCGGCGCGTTCCGCACGCTCGCGCCCCTGCACGACGTCGGGCGCGACGTCGCGGGCGCGCTCCGCCGGGGGCTGCCCGTGGCGTGCGCGGTCGTCGCGACCGTGCTCGGCGTGGTCGCGCTCGTGCGTCGCGCGTGGCGCGACCTGATCGCCGCGGTGCTCGTCGCGGTCGGCACCGCCGGCGCCGCGATCGGGCTGCGCGAGGTGCTCGTCCGGCCGGACCTCGGCGGCTACGGCTACGCGCACCAGACGTTCCCGAGCGGTCACGTGGCCGTCGTCGGCGGGCTGTGCGTCGCGATCTGGCTCCTGTGGCCCTGGCCGTACTCCCGCGCCGTGGCCGGGTGGGCCGGGCTCGCCGTCACCGCCGTCGCCGCGCTCGCGTCCGTCGTCACGTACGCGCACCGGCCGAGCGACGTCGTCGGGTCGCTCCTCGTCGCGACCGCGGCGGCGGTCGCCGTCGCGTGGGCGCTCGACGTGCCGTCGGGCCCTGCGGACGCCCGACCGGGCGCCCAACCGGACGCCCAGCCGGACCCCCAGCCGGGCGACCGGCCCGCGCCGAACGGCGCCTAGCGCGACCCGTCGAGGCCCGCGTAGAGGTCCTCGTACCGGTCGACGACGCGCTCCCAGGTGAAGTCCTCCACCCGACGCCGGCCCGCGGCGCCGATCCGCTCGGCCCGCTCCGGGTCGTCGAGCAGACCGAGCACCGCGCCGGCGAGCGCCGTCGTGTCCTGCGGGTCGACGAGCACGCCGTCCACGCCGTCCGTGACGATCTCCGGCGGACCGCCCCGCACGGTCGCGACGAGCGGGCGTCCCGACCGCCACGCCTCCAGGACGACGAGCGGGGCCGCGTCCGCGCGGCTCGGCACGACGACGACGTCGGCCGCGGCGAGCCGCGCCGCCACCTCGGGCGGGTCGAGCCGGCCGGGGAGCTCGACGCGGTCCGTCAGCCCCGCCGCGTCGACCCGGCGGCGCAGGGCGCCCGCCGCGCTCCCGTCCCCGACGACGACGAGCCGCGCGCGGTCGCGCAGCGCCGACGTCGCGAACGCGTCGACGAGGAGGTCGAACCCCTTGACGTGCTCGATCCGGCCGACGGCGACGACCACGGGCTCGTGCGCGGCGGCCGTGCGCGGCTCGGGTGCGGCCGCCCCCGCCAGGTCGACCCCGTTCGGCACGACGACCGCGTCCGCGGCGCCGAACCGGACGAGGTCGTCCGCGACGACGCGCGAGCAGCCGGTCACGGCCCCCGCGACGCGCACCGAGCGCTCGAGCGCCGCACGCAGCAGGCGCGAGTGCTCGAACACCGCGTGGTCGTCCGCGAACGTCTCCCCGTGCGAGCTGACGACGACCGGCGTCCGGGTCAGCGTCCGCAGCGCGAGCGCGTAGGCGCCGTTCGGGCCGAAGCACTGCACGTGCAGGACGTCCGGGCGGAAGGCGCGGTACGCGCGCGCCCACGCGAGCCCCGCCGCAGGGGCGGCGAGCGCGAAGCGCGCGACGTCGCCCGGCCGGGTCGACGGCTGCGGCGTCGGCAGGTAGCGCACGAGGACGCCGTCCACGCGGCGCGTGCCGAGGTGCTCGCCGCGGTCGACCGTCCAGACCTCGACCGGCGTCCCGCGCGACGCGAGCACGCGGGCGACGTGCCGCACGTGCGACTCGACACCCCCCGTGTGCGGGTCGAACGAGCTCGCGACGAGCGCCACCCGACGACGCGCTGCCATGCGCCCCTCACCCTCTCGCGGGACCGCCCGCGCCCGGTCGACGATCACCCGTTCATCACCCGCTCGCGCAGGTCCGACGGGGCGTCGGCGCCACTAGAGTGGGCCACTCTACCGACCGCGTCGACCGTCCCGGCCGTGCCGCACCACGTCGCGACGCCACGTCCCGAGGGGGATCGTTCCCGATGCCGCAGCTCGTCGTCGCGACCGTCGCGGTCGAGGTCCCCATGGGTGCCCAGGTGTACCAGGAGGAGGTCGCCGCGCGCGCCGCGGCGGCGCTCGCCGACGGCGCCTCCGGGTCGGCCGGGCGCGGCTGGTCGGTGGACCGCGCGGTGTTCCGCTCGCTGCGGTCCCCGCTGCCCGGGACGCGGCGCCTCCCGCTCGGCCGGCTCGCGTCCGCCGGCCCGGGCGTGCGTCGCGCCGTCGGCCGCGCGGTGTACCCGCGCGACGCCGTCGTGCACCGCGTGGGGCTCGACCTCCCGCCGCACCCGACGCGCGACGTCGTGGCCGTCCAGGATGTGGTCTCGTGGCGCTACGACGACGAGTCCGCCCCCGTGCGCGCCGCCGCCGAGGAGGTCCGCCGCGCCGCGGCGGTCGTGTGCGTGTCGGAGTTCAGCGCGGACGAGGCCGCCGAGGTGCTCGGCCTGGCCGAGCGGCCCGCGGTCGCCTACAACGGCGTCGACCCGGTGTACTTCGCGGCCGAGCCGCTGGCCCGCGAGCTCCTCGCGGCGCTCGGCGTGGAGGGCCCCTACGTGCTGCACGCGGGCGGCGCGTCGCGGCGCAAGAACCTCGAGGAGCTCGCCGTCGCGTGGCGCGCGGTCCGCTCCGCGCGGCCGGACCTCACGCTCGTCATGAGCGGGCCGCCGCACCCGCGGCGCACCGCGCTGTTCGCCGACCTGCCCGGGACGCGGCTCGTGGGTCGGCTGCCGGGCGACCTCATGCCGGGCCTGGTCGCGGGCGCCGCGGCCGTCGTCGTGCCGTCGCGGTACGAGGGCTTCGGGCTGCCCGCGCTCGAGGCGATGGCGGCGGGCGTCCCCGTGGTCGCGGCGCGCACGAGCTCGCTGCCCGAGGTCGTGGGCGACGGCGGCGTGCTCGCCGAGCCGGACGGCGCCAGCCTCGCCGAGGCCCTCCTGTGGGTGACGACGCGCGACGCCGAGGTCGAGACGCTCGTCGGGCGCGGCCGGGAGCGCGCGGCCACGTTCACGTGGGAGCGCAGCGCCGCGCAGCACGCGGCGATCTGGCGCGCGGTCGCCGCGCGCGGCTGACCTCCGGCCGCGCACGACGGCCGCCGTCGCACCGGACCTCACCCCGCCGGCTCCCACGCCCGGACCGCGCTGATCGTCGCGATCCACTCGCTCTCCGTCGCGAGCGGGAGGAAGTCGGGGTGCAGCCCGCCCACGATCCCCGTGTAGTTCGCCGCGAGCACCGGCACGTCGCGCTCGGTCGTCATGGGGAGCGTGACGCGCACCGCCGTGACCTCGACGGGGGCGAACGAGAACAGGGCCACACGGTCGAGGAACTGGTCGGTCTGCTCCGCGACGTCGCGCCACGCGCCGTCGGGCGTGCGGACCGAGACGGTGTAGTCGCGCAGGCCGGACGTGCAGCACCGGATGCCCGCGGTCGCGACGGCGACGCGGTCGATCGTGCGCGTCCCGTCCGTGGTGATCTCGACGCCGGGAGCCTCGTCGACGGACCCGTCGGGCAGGCGCCCCGAGCGCCACGGCTCGCGCACCGCGAAGGTGCCCGACGTGACGACCGCCGGGTCGTTCGCGTCCTCGTGCGTCGAGGTCGCGGTCACGGGCCGGCCCTCGAGCACGTCGTCGCCGAACGCCTCGACCGGCGCGACCTCGAGCGCGGTGCCCGCGGGGGCGACGAGCAGCACGGGAGCGCCGTTCACCGGGACCTCGACGCCGCCCGTCGGGACCTCCAGACCGCGCTCGGCGCCGTACGGGTCGCGCGCCGTCACGGTCACCGCACCCCCGGGCGCGGAGAGCCGGACGGTCGTCGACAGGTCCTCGCTCCACAGCGCGAGCAGCTCGGCTCCCTCGTGCTCCCCTGCGCCCGGCGCGCGCACGGCGTGGACGCCCGGCGTCCCGGTCGCCACGGGCTCCGGCGTGCCGAACCCGTCGAGGAACGGCGCGCTCGCCGCGAACGCCGCACCCGCGGGCTTGACGTACTGCCCGTACTGGAGCAGCGACCACGAGTTCCCCGCCTCGCCGAAGCCGCCCTCGGAGAAGAAGTACGTCCACTCGTCGACGCCCTCGAGCCCGTACCACAGGAGCTTGCGCACGACGTCGGACCCTCCGGCCCAGAAGTTCGCGACGCCGTCCGACCACCACCCCGACTCCGTGTCCCAGACCGGGACGTCGCCGCACAGCGAGAGCGCCTCGCGCAGCGCGTCGAGCTCGGCGTCGTCCGCGGAGAACCCCTCCTCCTCCCACGACCGGTTGAAGCCCGTGTAGGGGTGGATCCCGACGACGTCGAGGGAGTCGCACCCGCCCGCCAGGACGAGGTCGACCCACCACGCGGGCTCGATGCCGAGCGTGTTGCCCCCGACCACCACGACGTCGGCGTCCGCGGCGCGCGCTCCCGCCGCGAACGGCGCCCCGACCTTCGCCTCGTAGACCGTCGCGTCCGCGAAGCCCGTGGCGTTCGGCTCGTTCCACGGCTGCCAGTACCGGACCTGCGGCGCGCGCTCGTGGACCACCGCGACGATCGCGCGCACCCAGCCCTCCCACGTGCCCGCCTCGACCGCGGCCTGCTCCGCCTCGCCGCCCGAGCCGAGCTGGAGCGCCAGGACCACGCCCGTCTCCTCCGCGAGCTCGGCCGCCGCCGCGAGCTCGGCGAACGGGTCGACTCCGGCCGGCTCCTCGCCCTCCTCCTCGTCCGGCGCGAACGCGGCGTTCGGCAGGGAGTCCCACACGAGGGCGGCGGGGTCGGGCTCGGCCGTCGGGTCGGGCACGATCGCGCCGAAGTCGAGCTGCGTGCGGTGGCTGCCGACGCCGAGCTGGTGCGCGAGCTGCACGCCGCGCAACGGGCCCGCGCCGCCCCAGTCGGCGCCGTCCGCGAGCGCCCCCGGGTCGAGGCGGCTGCCCGCGGCGGCGACGGTGTACCGCAGGCACGTTCCGGACACGGCGTCGCCCGTCGCCGCGTCGACGAGCGCGGCGTCGACCTCGTACACGCCCGGTCGCGCGGCGGGCAGGTCGAGCGCGACCTCGCCGCCGTCGGCGGGCAGGTCGACGACGGTCTCCTCGCCGACGACCGGGTCCCACACGCGCGGGTCCCCCCGGACCTGGTACCGCAGGCGGTACGTGCCGGCGTGCGCGCCCCACGCGTCGTCGAACGCGGCGACGACGCGCGGCTCGGTCCCGTCGGGGAAGACGCCGTAGGGCGCGTCGACGAGCAGCCCCGCCCCGAGGCCGAGCCCGCCGAACAGCTCCTCGTTCGCCGCGTTGTACTTCACGGGCGCGCCGAGCTGGTAGGCCATGCGGTCGGCGGTGATCTCGGTGATCGAGAACCCGCCGTCCTCGCCGTGGGTGAGCACGTAGTACGGCGCGTCACCGGCCGTGCCGTCGCGCAGGACGGGCGTGCGCTCCCAGAGGGCGAAGGGCTGCTCGAGGTCCTTGTGCGTGTCGGGCCAGACGCCGCGGAACACGCCCTCGCTCCCCCACCACCGGAACCCCAGGTTCTCGTCGGCGACGACGAGGCCGTGCCCCGCCGGGCCGGTCGTCGCGCCCGTCGTGTCGTCGAGCCACGGCACGCGGGGGACGCCGAACGCCCGGCCGCGCTCCCACGAGGCGCCGAGTCGGCTTCCCGGCACCTCACCGTCCGGGCCGACGGCACGCAGGTCGAGCGAGCGGCGCTCGTCGTCGCGCTCGTCGGTCTCCACGAGGGCCGTGCCGTCGGGCAGCTGGGCGAGCACGGCGCCCTCGAACGGGACCTCGCCGAGGACCTCGCCGTCGTCCGTGACCTCGTGCAGCACCGTGCCCGCCTCCTGGACCCCGACGACGGTCCGGCCGTCGACCGTCCACCGCACGGTGCCGTAGAGGTCGAGCAGGTCCCCCGTGGTGCGCTCGCCCTCCGGGAGCGTCGCCGTCCACGTCCGGGACCCGTCGGGCGCGACCTTCACCAGGTCGCGACGTCGCTCGAGCGTGTCGAGGAGGTAGACGCTCCCGTCCGCGTCGACCTCGAAGGAGTCCGTCCGGAACGTCTCGCTCGCGGCGTCGCGGTCGAGCGCGACGGGCGTCGTCGCCTCGACGTCACCGGTCGCGAGGTCGTAGCGCGTCACCGTGTACGTGGCCTCGCGGTCCCACTCGAGCACGTACGCCGCGCCGTCGAGGACGCGGAACGTGACCAGGTCGCCGTCGTCGAGCGTGACCACGTCGTCGACGACCGTGCGGATCCCGCCGAGGTCGCCGGCGTCGACGCCGTCGTCGGTCACCTGCTCGAGGCGCGGGAAGCCGCACAGCGGCAGCGCACCGGACTGCGTGACCGGCGCGGTCGCGGGGACGGCCGAGGGGGTGAACGTGCCCGTCGTCGCTGCGTCCGGCGCGGGCGAGGTCCCCCCGCCCCCGAGCGCGACCGCGGCGACGACCGCCGCGACCGCGGCGACGACGCCGCTCACGGCGGTGACGTCGACGCGGCGGTGCGCCCGGGCGTCGTCCTGGTCCGATGTCATCCGCGGCCTCGCCCTCGTGAGGCGGCACGGCGTGCCGTCCAGGCGATCGTAGGACCGGCGTGCCCGCCCTCCGAGGGCCTCCGGGCACTTTCACCCGCCTTCGTCCGGGTCTGCGCGTGATTCACCCGATCGACCCGGCCAGGACCGCTGCGCGGACGACTATCTTTCATCTGTGCAGGCGACCACAGAACCCGCGATCCGCGTCGCCGGGCTGGGCAAGACGTACCGGCTCGGTGCGTTCGGCGAGCGCCCGTCGACCGCGGCAGCCGCCGCGATCCAGTGGGTCCGGTCGACCGGCAAGCAGAAGTACACGCTCTTCGACGCCCTCGACGACGTCTCGTTCGAGGTGCCGCACGGCGAGGCGCTCGGGATCGTCGGGCGCAACGGCGCCGGCAAGTCGACGCTCCTCAAGATCCTCACGCGCGTCACCGCCCCGACTCGCGGGCGCATCGAGCTCAACGGCCGCGTCGGGTCGCTCCTGGAGGTCGGCACGGGGTTCCACCCCGAGCTCACGGGCAAGGAGAACATCTACCTCAACGGCGCGATCCTCGGCATGACGCGCAAGGAGATCACCCGGCGCTACGACGAGATCGTCGCGTTCTCGGGCATCGAGAAGTTCCTCGCGACTCCGGTCAAGCGCTACTCGTCGGGCATGTACGTGCGCCTCGCGTTCTCGGTCGCGGCGCACCTCGACACGGAGATCCTGGCGATCGACGAGGTGCTGGCCGTCGGCGACGCCGAGTTCCAGCGGCGCTCGATCCAGAAGATGCGCGAGGCCGCGCGGGGCGGGCGCACCGTGCTCTACGTGAGCCACCAGCTCCAGACGGTCCAGGCGCTGTGCACGTCGGCCGTTCTCCTCGACCGCGGCACCCTGAAGTACTCGGGCTCGGTCGAGGGGACGCTGCAGGCCTACCGCGACAGCTTCGAGAGCTTCGCCGCCGCGCAGTCGGACCCGGCCAAGCGCCCGGGCAACGGCAACCTGCGGCTGTCGTCCGTCCGCATGGAGGACGAGTTCGTCAAGTCGTCGCAGGACATCGTGGTCGACTTCGAGGCGCCGCCGAGCAGGAACCTCGTCGGGACGTACTTCGTCTCGATGCACATCAACAACGACCAGGGCACCGTGATCGCGCAGTGCGACTCGCGCCTCGTCGGCAAGTGGTTCGACCCGGAGAAGCCCCAGAAGGGCCGGCTCGTGGTCCGCGACCTGTGGCTCAAGCCCGGCCAGTACACGGTCGACGTGTACGCGTGCCAGGCAGGCGTGCTCGACGCGTGGGAGGGGGCGTGGCGCTTCGAGGTGCTGCCCGACCTGCCCTACCCCGAGTTCACGGAGCAGTCGAGCACCGAGAAGGGCATGGTCTTCGTGAACTTCGACTACGAGGGGGTCTGACGTGGAGCAGAGCGTCCAGCGCACCGTCATCACCCCGCCCGGCCGCCTCAACCTGCCGTCGTGGCGCGAGCTGTGGAACGCCCGCGAGGTCGCGGTCCGCCTCGCCCTGCGCGACATCATCGTCCGGTACCGCCAGACGATCTTCGGCATCACGTGGGTGATCGCCCAGCCGCTCGTCAGCGCGGGCATCTTCACCGTCGTGTTCGGGCAGATCGCCGACCTGTCCACGGGCGACGAGCACATCCCGTACTTCCTCTTCACGCTGGCCGGGATGCTCGCGTGGAACCTCTTCAACGGGTCGCTCGGCCGTGCGTCGGGCTCGATGGTCGGGAACCAGTCGCTCGTCCAGAAGGTCTTCTTCCCGCGCCTCCTCGTCCCGGTGTCGAGCCTCGCGTCGGTCGTCGTGGACTTCCTCGTCGCGCTCGTGCTCGCCGTCGTGCTCCTGTTCGTCTACGGGGTCAACCCGGGTTGGGCCGTCCTGCTGCTGCCCGTGTGGATCCTGCTCATCCTCATGGTCGGCACCGGCATCGGCCTCGCCGCGGCCGCCTACATGGTCAAGTACCGCGACGTCGGCTACGTCCTGCCGTGGCTCGTGCAGATCCTGCTCTACGCGAGCCCCGTCGCCTACGCGCTGTCGGAGGTCCCGGCGAACCTGCGCTGGTTGTTCGACATCAACCCCGTCACCTGGTTCCTCGAGGGCTTCCGGTGGTCCCTGCTCGGGACGGAGGCGCCCGTGACCTGGCAGGTCGTCGCGCTCGTCGTCGCGGCGCCGCTCATCCTGCTCGCCGGCACGCTCGTCTTCCAGAAGAACGAGCGCGAGTTCGCGGACTACATCTGATGCGACTCGCCGCGTACGTGCTGCTGGCCGACCCGAGCTTCCTCGCGGCGAGCCTGCGCGCCTACTACGACCGCGTCGACCGCATCGTCCTGTCCTACGACGAGACGTCGACCTCGTGGACCGGCACCCCCCTTCCCGTCGACGAGTGCCTCGCGATCGTCAAGGAGCTCGACACCGACGACAAGTGCGTGCACGCGCCGGGCCGCTTCGCGCGGCTCGACGAGCACCCCCTCGACAACGACACGTTCCAGCGCCAGACCGCGCTCGACGAGGCGTCGCGGGACGCCGACTGGGTCCTCCAGCTCGACACCGACGAGGTCATGCTCTCCCCGGACGCCTTCGTCGGGTCGCTCGGACGCGCCGAGGCGGCGGGCGCCTCCGGGCTCGACTTCCCGTCCCGGTGGCTCTACTCGCGCGTCGCGCCGGGACGGTACCTCGAAGCGAGCTCGCGGCTGGGGCGGCCCGCCGCGTCCTACCCCGGGCCGCTGGCGGTCCGTGCGGGGACGCGGCTCGTCCACGCCCGGCAGGCCGACGTCCCGCTCTACCGCGTGGACCTCGGCCCCTGGAACACCGACCCGGCGCGCCCGCGCGACGCGATCGTCCACGAGGTCGTGGACCCAGGGGCCGCCGTCCTCCACTTCTCGTGGGTCCGCCGGCCCGAGGCGATGCGCCAGAAGTTCGGGTGGTCGGGGCACACCGCCCACTACTCCCGGCCCGGGGTCTACGAGTCGTGGGTCGAGCGCACGCGCCATCCCCGGCGCACGGCTCTCACCTCTCCCTTCCGCCGTCGCGACTGGTTCCGCCTCGTGACCGTCCCCGAGCCGCCGGGAGGTGAGCCGTGAGCCTCAGCGTGAGCGTCGTCGTCGTGACCTACGGGCGCCCGGACAGCGTGCGCGAGTGCCTGGAGCACCTGCAGAGGCTCGACACGCCGCCGCTCGAGGTGGTCGTCGTCGACTCCACCCCGGCCGACACCACGCGCCGGCTCGTGCGCGAGGAGTTCCCCGAGGTGCGGCTGCTGCACAGCACCCTGGGCCGCGGCACGACCCCCGAGTCGCGCCAGATGGGGTTCGCCGTCACGCGCGGCGACGTCGTCGCCTTCGTCGACGACGACGCGTACGTCGCGCACGACTGGCTCGACGAGCTCGTCGCGCCGTACGCCGACCCGGACGTCGTGGCCGTCGGTGGCCGGGCGGACAACGGCATCCCGGGCGAGGAGCACGAGGGCCTCGACCGGATCGGCAGGCTCCTGCCGGACGGGCGGCTCACCGGGTACTTCGCCGCGGACCCGGGCCGGACCGTCGAGGTGGACCATTTGCTCGGGGCGAACATGTCGTTCCGGCGCAGCGCCCTCGAGGCGATCGGCGGCATCCGCGGCAACTACCCCGGGACGTGCCTGTGCGAGGAGTCCGACATCTCGCTGCGCCTGCGCGCGACGGGCGGCCGGCTGCTCTACACGCCGCGCGCCGTCGTGCGGCACATGGCCGCGCCCTACGGGATCGGCGGCAAGCGGTTCGACCGCCGCTACCTCTACTACGCGCGGCGCAACCACGTCGTCATGCTCGTGCGGAACTTCGGCTGGCGCGACCCGATGGTGCGCCGCTACGCGCGGACGACGTGGCGCGCGCAGTCGAGCTACTTGTGGGCGGTGCGCAGCCGCCTCGGGCCGACGATGGCCGACGGCTCACCGCGCTCGCTCCTGCGGCGCGTGACGGCGCCCGTCGTGCTGTCGCGCGCGGCGGCGGAGCTGTGGGGGCTCGCCGTCGGCTTCCCCGCGGCGCTCGTCGCGCGGAGGAACGACCGTGCGGACGGTGTCGCGACGCCATGAGCCCGCGCACCGAGGAGCGCGCGCCTGAGGGGGCGGCACCGAGCCCTCGACGCCTCGTCCATGTCATCACGCCCGGCGACCACTTCTCCCCCCGGACCGGAAGCGCGGTTCCCACCGTCGTCGACGGCCTGAGCCGTCACGCCCGGCCCGACCGGCCGCGCCCGGCGGTCGTCGTCGCGGCCGGGACCTACCCGGACCGCTACGACAGCGCCGAGGTCCTCGAGTACGCCCCGGCCCGCGCCCGTCGCGCGGACCGCTGGGTCGACGCCGCGGCCGGACGCCTCGGGCTCCCCCGCCCGGGCGCGCGCCGCGTGCTCGGCGCGACGGTCGCCGCGCAGGCCCGGTGGGAGCCGAGCGTGGTCCTCGCGCACAACGCGCCCGCTCTCGTGCCGCTCGTGGACGCCGAGCGTCACACGCCCGTCCTCTACGCGCACAACCAGGTGCTCGGGGCGTGGTCCGAGCGCGACGCCGGTCGCGCGCTCGACCGGGCACCCGTGATCGTGTGCGTGAGCGACCATCTCGCCGACGCCGTGGCGAGCAGGCTCCCCGCGCGTCTGCGCGCCCGCGTGCGCACGGTGCGCAACGGCGTCGACTCCGCCGCCTTCGGCGTGCCACGCCCGCCGCGCGGCGACACGCTGCGAGTCGTCTACGTGGGCAGGGTGATCCCCGACAAGGGCGTCCACGTGCTCCTCGACGCCGTCGTCGCGCTGGCCCGGCCGGACGTCGAGCTGACGATCCTCGGCCGGCCGGGGTTCGCGGCGGACGCCCCCCTCACGGGCTACGAGCGTGAGCTGCGCCGGGCGGCGGAGCGCGCCGCGGGACCGGTGCGCTTCGGCTCGTTCGTCCCGCGCCCGGAGCTGCCCGCTCTGCTCGCCGCCGCCGACGTCGTCGTCGTCCCCTCGGTCTGGCCCGAGCCGTTCGCGCTCACCGCCCTGGAGGGCATGGCAGCCGGCGCAGCGGTCGTGGCGTCCGACGTCGGGGGCGTGCCCGAGGCCGTCGGCGACGCGGGCGTCCTCGTGCCGCCGGGGCAGCCGAGGGCTCTCGCGGACGCGCTCGAGTCGCTCGCCGACGACGCCACGGCCCTCGACCGCGCAGCGCGCGCGGCGGTCGAGCACGCAAGGCGGTGCGACTGGAGCGTCGCCGCCGCGCGTCTCGACGAGGTGCTCGGCGAGGTCACGGCCCTGGACGCGGGCTCCGGGAGCGACCGGTGAGCGCGCTGCGGGCGCGCACGGTCGCCCTCGAGGACCTCACCCCCGCGGACCACGAGCGGTGGGCCGACCTCGTCGACCGCGCGGTGGAGCCGAACCCGTTCCTGTCGCCCGCCTACCTCGCGACCGCGGCACGGCACCTGCCGGCCGCGCGGGGCATCGTCGCCGTCGTCGTCGAGGACGACGACGCCATGCACGCCTTCCTGCCCCTGAGCCGCGCACAACGCTTCGCGCGGACGCCCCTGCGGTACGCGACGACGGCCGGGCCGTTCCTCGGCTCGGAGGCCCCGCTGTGCGTCCCGCTCGTCGACGCCGAGCGGCCGGTCGAGACGCTCGGGGTGCTCCTCGATCACCTGTCGACACGCGCGTCCGGACTTCCCGGGCTCCTCGAGCTCACGCTCGTGCCGGTGGGGGGTCGCTTCGACGAGGCCCTCGTGGCCGCGTGCCGCGAGCACGACGTCCCCCTCGTGGAACGCTACCGGTTCGAGCGGGCGGCGTTCGTGCCGACCGCCAGCGGACCGCCGCCCCACCAGGCGCTGAGCACGTCGCGGCGCAAGCAGGTCGAGCGGCTCAAGCGACGTCTCGAACGCGCCGTGGGACCGCTCGTCATGACCGACGCCGGTCTCGACCCGGACGCGTTCGACGAGTTCGTGCGGCTCGAGGCCGCGGGGTGGAAGGGCACGACGGACGAGGGCGGCGCGCTCCAGGTCGTGCCCGGCGCGCTCGACTGGTTCACGGACGTCGTCGACGACCTGCGGGCCCGCGGCCGGCTCCACCTGTTCGTGCTCACCGCCGGGGACGAGGTCGTGTTCATCTCCGTGGTGCTCCGCGCGGGCGACCGCCTGTACTCGCTCATGGACACCTACGACGAGCGGTTCGCCAAGTTCAGCCCGGGCTCGATCGGCCGCGTCCTCGAGCAGGAGCACGTGCTCTCGCACACCGACGCGTCCCTGTTCGACCCGTGCCTGCACCCCCGCTACACGGTGCCGAGCGGTCTGTACCGCGACCGCCGGACCCTGCGCGGGATCGTCGTCGCCCCGCGCGGGGTCGTCGGCCGCGCGCTGCTGCGCAACTCCGCGAGCCTCCGCGCGCTCGCCACCCGGGCCGGCGACGCCGTCGCCCGGGTCCAGCGTGTCCTGGCGCGCGGGCGTGGCCTGATCGACCGTCCGGGCGCGACGAAGCGTCCGGTCCCGACGACGGACGCGAGTCCCGAGTCGGTGCAGCCCTCACCGCAGGAGCCGTCATGACCAGGACGCAGACGCTGCACGTCGCCGCGACCACCTACACCTCTCGCACCCTCGCGGTGCGCGGCATCCCGGGCGACGACGTCGCCGCGTGGAGCGCGCTCGCGCACCGTGCCGCCGAGCCCAACGTCTTCTTCGAGCCGGAGTTCCTCCTGCCGACGGTCTCCTCCTTCGACCCCGACGGAGGCGTGCGCCTCCTCGTCGTCGAGCGCGCCGGGGAATGGGTCGCCGTCATGCCGTACGAGATGGTCCCGGGCGACCGCCACTGGCCGCGCCGCCACGCGTCGAACGACGGTCCCGTCCTCAACCAGGTCACCTCGCTCGGCTCGCCGCTCCTCGCCGCGGCGGACCCGGACGCGGCAGCCGCCACGCTCGTCGCCGCGCTGCGTGCGCACGCCCGCGAGCTCGGCCGTGCGTTCGCGTTCGCCTACGTCGCCGACGACGGGGCGGCCGGCGGAGCGCTCCGTCGCGCGCTCGAAGGCGCTCGGGTCACGCTGCACGTCTGGGGCGGGGACGACCGCGCGGCGGTCCGCTTCGCCGAGCTGTCGGACGACGAGGACCCGCTCGCGCACGTCCCGCGGTCGCGCGCCAAGGCGGTCCGGCGCCGGGTGCGTCGACTCGGGGACGAGCTCGGGCAGCCGGTCGCGCTCTCCGCGAGCGCGCTCGTCCCGGTGACCGACCCTGCCGAGTTCCTGGCGTTCGAGCACGAGACGTGGAAGGCGGACCCTGAACGGAACGGTCCCGGCTTCTCCCGTGTCGAGGGCGGAGAGGCGTGGTTCAGCGAGGTCTTCTCCGCGTACGCCGCGATGGGGAACGCCTCGATCGTCGCGCTCGTCGCCGCCGGGGTCACGCTCTACATGGCGGGCTTCCTGCGCTCCGGCTCCCACGTGTTCGCGTGGTACGACGAGTACGCCGACCGCTTCGCGCGGTTCGCGCCCGGCGTCGTCGGCCGGCTGCTGACGATACGGCTGTTCGCCGCCGACCCGAGCGTCACGTTCCTCGACTCGTGCATGCACCCGTCGCTGTACCCCGACCAGAACGAGCTGTACCCGTCGCGGCTGCGCACCGCGTCGTACACGGCGGCGCTCGGCCCGCGGCCGGTCGGCTGGGTCCTGCGGGCCGTCCCCGTCCTGGGCCGGCTCCGGCGCCGCCTGGCACGACGGGCAGCGCCGGCACCCGCCGCGGCGGCGGCCACCGGGTCGGCGGCCACCGGGTCGGCGGCCGCCGCGGACTGAGCCCGGAGACGGTCAGGAGCCGGGGAAGCTCCCCGCCGCGAGGGACGCGACCTCGGCGGGGCTCAGCGCGCGGTCGAGGAGGAGCACGTCGTCGACGGCGCCCTGGAGGGGGTAGCCGCCGCCCGGCTGGTCGCCCACGAGCAGCGGCCGGTCGTTCGTCCCGACGGCGGCGGGACCGACGACGGAGCCCTGCTCGACGCCGTCCACGTACAGACGCACGCGCGTGCCGTCGAACACGCCCACGAGGTGCGTCCAGGTCTGCCCGTCCACCGGGTACGACGAGGTCGCGTTCGCCCGGAACGTGTCGCCGGAGGTCGCCTGGTTCACCCGGAAGAACGCCCTGCCCGCGCTGGACAGCCCGATCTCGTACCCGTCGTGCGTCGCGAGCACGGCCTTCTTCACCACGTACTGGGTCGCGACACGCTCGGGCCGCACCCACGCCGCGACCGTCATCGGGCCCGAGACGTCGAGCGTGGCGGAGTCGGGCACGCTCACGCGGCCCGCCGAGCCGTCGAAGCGGACGGCCGTCCCGGCGACGCCCGCGACGCGCGAGACGCCGCCCGAGGCCAGCGCGCCGTGCACACCCCATCCCGAGCCGTCGGTCGCGGTCGAGCCCGTCTCGTCGAAGCGCCACGCGCCACGCGCACCGGCGGTGAGCAGCACGCGGACGGTGACCGTCGCGGGTTCCGACCACGCGCCGTCGGCTCCCGCGCGCACGGCGAACGTCGTCGTCCCGGTGAACCCGGGCGCGGGCGTGAACCGGACGCCTCCACCCACCGGGTCGGTGACCTCGGCGGTACCGGACGCGGGCGGCGTGACGACCTCGAGGGTCGCGCCCGGGCTCCCGGAGACCACGACGGTCCCCGAGACCGCGGCCCCGGCGACGGTCGAGAGCGCGAGGTCCTCCACCGCCGGGGGCGCGACGGGCTCGACCGGCTCCGTCGGGTCCGTGCCCGGCTCCGTCGGATCGGCACCCGGCTCCGTGGGGTCCGTGCCCGGCTCCGTCGGGTCCGTGCCCGGCTCCGTCGGGTCCGTGCCCGGCTCGGTCGCGCCCGGGTCGGTGGAGCCGGCACCGGGGTCGGTCGAGCCGGCCGTGCCGGCGTAGAGGGCGGCGACCTCGGACGCGCTCAGCGCACGGTCGTACAACCGCACCCCGTCCACCGCCCCCTTGAACGGATACCCCCCACCGGACTGGTCACCGATCACCAACGGCAGCGCGTTCGTCCCCACCGCCGCCGGACCCGCCACCGACGCCTGCTCCACACCGTCCACGAACAACCGCAACCGCGACCCGTCGAACGTCCCCACCACGTGCGTCCACGTCGACCCGTCCGCCACCGCCGCCGCCGGCGCGTTCACCCGGAACGCGTCCCCCGACGACGCCTGGTTCACCCGGAAGAACGGCCGACCCGTGCTCGCCACGCTCAGCTCGTACCCGTCCACCTCGTACGACTGCGCCTTCTTCACCACGTGCTGCGTCGCCACCCGCTCCGGCCGCAACCACGCCGCCACCGTCATCGTCCCCGCCAGGTCCAGCGAGGCGCGGTCCGTGACGGTGATCTTCCCCGTCAAGCCGTCGAAGCGGACGGCCTTCCCGTCGACCCCGTCCACGCGCGACGTCCCGCCCGAGAGCGTCCCGGACTGCGTCCACCCGGAGCGGTCCGCCGCCGTCGAGCCGGACGTCTCGTCGAGCTCCCAGATCCCACGCGTGCCCGCCTCGGCGAGGACCCGCACGTCGACGGTCGCGGGGGCGGACCAGACCCCGCCCGCGCGGACCCGGAACGTGAACGGGTCCGGTCCGACGAACCCGGCCGCGGGCGTGTACGTGAACGCCCCCGTCGACGCGTTCGTCACCGCGACCGAGCCGGACGCGGGCGTCTGGACCACCTCGAACGTCGGGGTCCCCGCCGCCTGGGCGGAGAGGACGCCCTGCGCCACGGCCCCGGCGACGGTCGTGAGGGACCCCGGGGTCGCGACGGGCGCGACCGGGCCGGGCGGCGACCCGGCGTAGAGGGCGGCGACCTCGGACGCGCTCAGCGCACGGTCGTACAACCGCACCCCGTCCACCGCCCCCTTGAACGGATACCCCCCACCGGACTGGTCACCGATCACCAACGGCAGCGCGTTCGTCCCCACCGCCGCCGGACCCGCCACCGACGCCTGCTCCACACCGTCCACGAACAACCGCAACCGCGACCCGTCGAACGTCCCCACCACGTGCGTCCACGTCGACCCGTCCGCCACCGCCGCCGCCGGCGCGTTCACCCGGAACGCGTCCCCCGACGACGCCTGGTTCACCCGGAAGAACGGCCGACCCGTGCTCGCCACGCTCAGCTCGTACCCGTCCACCTCGTACGACTGCGCCTTCTTCACCACGTGCTGCGTCGCCACCCGCTCCGGCCGCAACCACGCCGCCACCGTCATCGTCCCCGCCAGGTCGAGACCGGCGGAGTCGGGCACGGAGACCTTGCCGGACGCCCCGTCGAAGCGCAGGGCCTTGCCGCTGCGTCCGGCGACCCACGTCGTGCCACCGCTGATCGCGCCGTGGTGGCTCCACCCCGAGGAGTCGGCGGCGACGAGCCCGGAGCCTGCGTCGAGGTCCCAGCGTCCGCGCGCGCCCGCCTCGGACGTGACCGCGACGCTCACCCGCGCGACCCCCGACCAGAGGTCTCCGGCCAGGACGCGGAAGGTGAAGGCGTCGGTCCCCACGTACCCCGCGGTCGGCGCGTACCGGAACGACCCCGTGGACGCGTTCGTCACCTCGGCCGTGCCGTGCGCCGGCGGCTGGACGATCTCGAAGTGCAGCGGTGCGCCCACGGGGGACGAACCCTGGAGCGTGCCGGTGGCGACGCCGCCCATGACCGTCGACGCCGCCCCGTCGGTCGCCGTCGGGGCCCCGAGCTCGGTCCACCCGAGGCGCGCCGTGCCGGTCGTCGCGCTCGACGCCGCTAGGACGACGGCCTCACCCGGGACGTTCGCCTTGGAGCCCGTGACGTTGTTGTACGACCCGTCGAGCACGAGGTCGGGCGCGCCCGAGAAGTCGATGTCGTCGAGCGGCGTGACCTTCCCGAGGATGTCGTCGAGCTGCTCGCTCGCGGTGTAGAGGACCCGCAGGAACCCGGTCTGCTCGTCGACGAGCACGATGGGCCGCGTCCCGCGGCGGTCGACCTCGTGCACCGGGTCCCACGTGCCGTCGGGACGGCGCACGAGGAGACCGATCGTCGTCGCCGAGGGGCTGTCGTAGGACGTCTTGACGGCCGCGTACAACGTCCCGTCGGACGTCACGGCCGCGTTGAGGTGGTCGTCGGCGAACCCGTCGCCGATGGGGAGCGCCGACGACTGGGCCGGCCTCTCGTCGGCGCCCCACGCCGTCGGGGCGGCCCCGTCGACGTGGGTGCGGAAGCCGAACCGCCGCGTCGCCTGGTCGGACCACATCACGCCGACCTTGCCGCCCGGGATGGCTGTCACGAGCGCGATGTCGTCCTCGGTGATCCCCGACGCGAGCGTGACGGGCGCGGAGAACGAGGCGTACGGCGCGTCCGCGTACCGGACCTGGACGGCCGACGCGGTGTCGGAGGCGACCCACATGCGGCCCGTCGTGTCGACGTCGAGCGTCGCCGTCTCGCTCCCCGGGAGCGACAGCGCGGTCGCCGCGGGACGCGCGGTCCACGGCACGTAGGAGCTCGTCGCGGGCGCGTGCTGGAGGGAGACAAGGGAGCTCGACGACCCGTGGAGGAGGACGTGCACGACGTCGCCGACCTGCTTGACGTCGGCCCGGACGTCGGTCCGCGACGACACGAGGGTCACGTTGGTCCACGCGGCACCGTCGTAGCGCCACACCCAGGTCCCGGCGGGGCTCGTGCTCGCGGACGCGAGCACCGCCCACCACGTGCCGTGCGCGAACCACGTCTTCGACTGCGGCTTCTCGCCGGTGTTCCCGGTGAGCGGGATGCCCGCTGCCGTGAGCGAGGTCGTGGCGTCCGGAGCCGCGGCCGGGGCGTCGGGCTCGGGGGCGGCCGCGGTCGCCGGCTGCCACGAGAGGCCGACGAGCCCCTCGGACGCGGGGACCTCGACCTCCACGAGGTACTGCTCGCCCGCCCGCGCGTCGACCGTGGCGGCGGACGTCGTGACGTCGCCGTCGTCGTCGTTCGTCGCGACCACCGGCCCGCGCGCCGAGCCCTCGCGCACGCGCAGGACCGTGTCGAGCTCGCTGCCCGCGGTGGAGAACGTGACCGGCCCGGACGCCGGGGCGGTCCAGGACCACCACAGCGAGCGCGCGACGACGCTCGGCGTCCCGGGTCCGCGGTGCGACTCCGGGAAGTTCGGGGCGACGTCCTGCCCGACGGCACCCCCGACGACGCGAGCCTCGGCCGCGACGTCGCCGACGACGTCGTCCGCCGCGGCCACGGCCGGGGCGGGCCCCCACCCGCCGGGCTCGGACGCGGTGACGAGGACGCCCACGCCCAGGGTGGCGGCGACCAGCGCGGCGACCGCCCGAGCGTGGCGCCGGTGGGGTCGGGAGGGAACGGACATGATGACCTGCCAGTCGTGTGTGCTCGGACTCTCAGCGAGGGAAACAGCGCTCGCCCCCCGGGCGCACGTACCACCTCCGATCGAACCACGGTCACGGCCCTGGACGGGAGTGCATCCGGGCAAGTTCACCCGCGCGAGGGCTACTGGACGTCTCCGCGGGGGCCGTACCTTACTGTCTGCTGGTCGGTCGCCGGCGCACACGTGTTCCGGAGACGGATGGGGAGGTTCCAGATGCGCGAGCCCCGGGCGTCGGACGACGGCAGGACCGCAGGTGGCGGCACGGACGGCGTCCTGGTCGCCGACCGCGCCGCGACACCGGTCGAGCGCTTCTCCCCCTCCGCGCTGACCTACGCGTACGACGCGGCGCGCGGGACGTTCGCCCACCAGTACGACCGCGACCTGCAGCTGGTCGTGCTCTGGTCCGACGCGCGCCCGCACGAGGCCGAGGTCCTGGAGATCCTGCGGCGCGAGCTCGTCGTGCTCGCCGAGATCGAGGTCCGCTGGTCGCCGGACGAGGTCGTCACGAACTTCGAGCGCCTCTACGGCCAGGAGCTGTGGGGCACGTCCCCGAAGCCCGAGCAGGTCGGGGCGGGCCCGTTCCTGCTCGTCGTCGTCGAGGACCCCGACCCGCGGTACGGGTACCGCAGCAACGTCACCGGGTACGTCGAGCTGACGAACCTCGCGGTCGCGCGCGCCAAGGCCGCCGCCCGGTCGCTCGTCGGCGGGTACCGGATCCACTCCAGCAACAACATCCGCGAGTTCTTCCACGACGCGACGCTCGTGCTCGGCGAGGACCGCCTGCGGTCCGTCCTCGCGCACACGGGTGACGAGCCGTACCGCGAGGTCGTGTCGGACGACGTCGTCGGGAGCGGGGGGTGGCGCGACCTCGCCGAGCTGTTCGGCGTCCTTCGTCTGACGAGCGAGTACGTCGTGCTGCGCAACGCGGAGGACCTGCCGGTCGCCCTGGAGGAGGACCGCGAGATCGACGTGCTCGCGCGCGACCGCACCGACCTCGCGGCCGTGGCCGGCGCGCGACCGCTCGACCCGGGCGGGCAGGGCGTCCAGCACGGCTGCCTCGTCGCCGGGGAGCAGGTCGTGCTCGACGTGCGCGAGGTCGGCGACGGCTACCTCGACCGGCGCTGGCAGGACGACCTGCTGCGGCGACGCGAGTGGCACGCGGGCTGCGTCGCGGTCCCCCGCGTCGACGACCACTTCTTCTCGCTGCTCTACCACGCGAAGGTGCAGAAGCCGGCCGTGAAGCCGGTGTACGTGCCGCGGCTGCGCGCGCTCGCGCGCGAGGTCGGCCTGCCCGCCGACGTCGCGGAGCGCATCACCGACGACGACGTCGCGGCGAGCGTGCTCGACGGCTTCCTCTCCGCCCACGGGTACGGCCTGCCGCGCAGCGAGGACGCGGGCGTGCACCGCAACGACGCCGTCGTCGAGAGGTTCCGGCTCACCTCGGTGGAGCCGACCGCGCTGTCCCTCGCACGCACGGAGCTGTGGCACGCGGCGAGGCACTCGCGCGCGGCGGAGCTCGCCGCGCGGTCGACGCTCCTGCGCGGCGCGTTCCGCGGCGGCCGCGCGGCCGTGCGACGGGCCCGCCGCCTGGTGCGCAGGGAGGCGGGCTCGTGACGGAGACCCAGCCCGAGGGGCCGGTCGGCCCCGCCACGACCGGCGCACCGATCGGGCGCGACGTGCGGCCGGAGCCGGGCGTGCGGCGCACGCTCACGAGCCGGGTCCTGGGCCGCGCCAAGCTCGTGTACCTCTTCGGCTGCCCGGTGACCTCGACGTTCGTCAAGAGCACCGACTACGCGGTGACCGTGTACACGACGACGCGCGGGCAGGCGACGGTCGGCAAGTTCTTCGCGCGCGGCGAGCTCGGGCGCTCGGGCTTCGCCGCGGAACGGCTCGCGGCGGACGTCGTCGGCGACCGCGCGTGGCGCATGCCGGTCGTGCGCTGGCACCGGCGAGGGTTCACGGTGCCGCGGCTGCCCGACGAGGCGCGGCTCGACCTCGCGTGCCGGGACATGAACCGTGCGCAGCGGCTCGAGGCCGGCGTGTGGGCGCTCGACGTGCTGCTCGAGATCTACCTGCTGGGCTACCTGCACGGGGACCTGCAGCCCCACAACGTCTGGCTCCTCGACGGCCGGCTCGTCGCGACGGACTTCGAGACGTTCTCGAAGCGGACCCCGGGCATCCCGTTCCTCGACTCGGGCGACGTCACCGGCAACGACCCCGCGCCCCGGCCGCGCCCGCTGGACCCCGCGTTCGACCCGGACGACGACTGGTCGTTCCACCACGTGCTCGGCGTGAGCCTCGAGGACGCCGTGCAGGGCCTGCGCGCACGCCTCGCCGCCGCCGACGACGACACGTCGCGGCGCAAGCTCGACGCGCTCGAGGGCCGGACCGGATGACGCCTGCCCCGACCCGCACCACGAAGGGACGGCCCATGCCGGATCTCGTCGTCCGACGTCGCGACATCGAGCGCGACGACCCGCCCGCCGGCGCGTTCCGCGGCGTCGCGTACGGGCGCGGCCTCCTGCCGTCGTTCCTCACGCGGTCGCTCGGGACGTTCTGCGTCGACACCACCGACCGCGTGTACTCCCTCACGTACGACGACGGGCCGGACCCGCGCACGACGCCCGGCGTCCTCGACACCCTCGCCCGGCACGGCGCGCGCGCGACCTTCTTCGTCCTGTCCGACGCGGCACGCCGCCACCCCGCGATCGTCCGCCGCATCGTCGCCGAGGGGCACGAGCTCGCGCTGCACGGCAGGGACCACACGTCGCTCCTCACGATGGACGACGACGCGGCGGTCGCCATGGTCCGCGACGCGCGCGCGGCCGTGGAGGACGTCGCCGGCGAGCGCGTCCGTCTCTACCGCCCCCCGTACGGCGAGCACACCTGGGGCCAGGCGCGCGGGGTGCGGCGGCTCGGCCTGGAGCTCACGATCTGGTCGGGCGACGCCTTCGACTGGGTCCACGACGAGGAGGAGGCGGTCGCGCGCCGCGCGCTCGCGTCCGTCTTCCCGGGGGCCATCCTCCTGCTGCACGACACGCGCGCCGACCCGGAGACCCTCGGCCCCGGCGAGCGGCTGCCGGAGTTCGACCGCGCCGACGTCCTGGACCGGATCCTCGCCTCGACGCGCGCCCGCGGCTACCGGGAGGCGACGACGGGCGAGCTGACCGCGCGCTACCGCCGCGTGCGCAGCATGGCTCGCGAGCGGATGGCGCGCGCATGAGCGGCACCGGCGCCGTCCCCGAGCTCTCCGTCGTCATCCCGGCGTACGACGCCGCCGAGACGCTCCCCACCCAGCTCGAGGCGCTGCTCGCGCAGCGCCCGACCTGGCCGTGGGAGGTGGTGGTGGCCGACAACGGGTCGACGGACGGCACGGCGGACCTCGTGCGGTCCTGGGCGGCGACGCGGATGCCGGAGCTGCGCCTCGTCGACGCGTCGGCGCGCCGCGGTCCGAGCGCCGCACGGAACATCGGCGTGGCTGCGGCGCGCGCGCCGCGCGTCGCGTTCTGCGACGCCGACGACCGCGTGGGCGACGGCTGGGTCACGGCGATGCGCCGCGCGCTCGACGCGCACGAGTTCGTCGCAGGACCGTTCGAGGGCGCGCTGCTCAACCAGGGGTCGCGGTCCGCCGTGAGCTGGACGGCCCAGGCGCACGGTCTGACGGTCAAGCCGTTCCTCCCGCAGTTCGTGACCGCCGGCTCGGGGAACATGGGCGTCCGCACGTCCGTGTTCGAGGAGGTCGGCGGGTTCGACGAGGGCGCGCGCACCGCGGAGGACGACGACTTCTGCCTGCGTGTCCAGCTGCGCGGTCACGCGCTCGTCTTCGACCCGGAGATCGTGCTGCACGTGCGCCGCCGTGACGGGCTGTGGGACGTCTGCAAGCAGGCGTTCTCGTACGGCGCCGGCGAGCGGCGGCTCATGCACCGCTACGCCGAGTTCGTCGCCGAGGCCCGGGCCGACGGCTCCGACGCCCCGGGCACCGGGCCGGACGCCGGCCCCGCGGCCGGGCGCCCCGCCCCCGGGCCGGGCGGCACGGTCCGCCGGGCAGTCAGCCTGCTCCGACGGGTAGGGCGCGTCGCCGGCCGTGCCGCCCGCAAGGCCACGACCGTGCGCCACCCGGGCGACCTGTCCGACGTCGCGTGGCGCGTGTGCTGGTCGCTCGGCTGGCGGCTCGGGCGCGTCGACCCGGCCACTCCCCAGGTGAGCCGGTCGCGGCCCGACTCGTTGCAGGGCGACCTGCGACGCTGACACCGTGGCCGCCGTCGCGCGGCAGGACGGTGCGGTTAGCGGGACCGCGCACCGCGGAGCCGACCGGCGGCGACGCGCACGGGCGCCGTGGGCGAGAACCGGACGGCCCACACCGCGTCGCCGAGCGCGGACGACGCACGTCGCTCCGCCCACGCGGCGCGGGCCGCACGACCTGCGCTCCACCACGCGAACCGGTCGTTGGCCCGGAGGCGCTCGTCGTACGCCTCGGCGAGGTCCCGCCGCCCGGCCGCGAGCGCCGCGGCCCGGTGGCGCCGCAGGATCGTGCGGATGCTCGTGGCGAGCTCGCGGTGCGACCGCGTCGTGTTGGACGGGTGGTAGCGGTAGTCGACGAGCACGTCCTCGACGAACGCGAAGGGCCCGTGCGCCGCCGCGGCGAGCACGAGGTCGAGGTCCTCGCCCTGCCGGTACGCGGGGTCGAAGCCCTCGACCGCGTCGAAGGTCGCACGCCGGATGACGAGGTTGGGCAGCATGACGCCGGGGCCGCGGATGACGGCGCGCCGGTCCGGCGCGGGGCGCTGGTCGGCCGCGACGAGCTCGGCGCCGTCGGCGTCGATCGTGCGCATGCGGCAGTAGCTGACGACGGCGTCGGGCTGCGCGGCCATGGCCTCGACGTGGCGGCGCAGGCGGTCGGGGTGCCAGCGGTCGTCGTCGTCGAGGAACGCGAGCAGGTCGCCCGTCGTCTCGCGCGCGCCGGCGTTGCGCGCGGCGGACACCCCGGAGGGCGCGCGGCGCACGACCCGGGGCCGCGGCGCCCCGGCCGGTGCCGGGACGCCGTCGACGAGGCGGCGCAGCGCGTCGGGGTCGGGCGAGCCGTCGTCCACGACGACGAGCTCGGCCGCGGGGGAGGTCTGGGCGTGCACGGACGCGATCGCCTCGGCGAGGTAGGGGCCGCCGCGGTTGGTGGCGACGACGACGCTCACCCGCGGGCCGGGGGCTTCGGCGGCCGGGGCGGCGGCGGGCGCGACGTCGGCGCGCGGGGCGTCGCTCACGTGTCCTCCTGCGTCGTGGGCGGGCGCGTCGGGCCCGGTCGCGCCGCCGTGGCCGGCCGCCACCGGGAGGGCACGGACGGACGGGGTGAAATCGGCGGATTCATGCGGGATCCGACACCTGCTGGGGGACAATCTCCCACATGAGGGTCCTCCGCGTCTCGCACAGCGCCGTGGTCGACGCCTGGCGCGAGCGCGAGCGGGCGCTGCGCGCCCGCGGCGTCGACGTCCGGCTGCTGTCGGCGCGCGCGTGGGACGAGGGCGGCACCCGGGTCCCGCTCGTGCCGCGACCGGGCGAGCCGGTGCGCGGCGTGCGCACGCTCGGGTCGCACCCGGCGCTGTTCGTCTACGACCCGCGCCCGCTGTGGCGCGCGCTGCGCGAGGACTGGGACGTGCTCGACGTGCACGAGGAGCCGTTCGCGCTCGCGACGGCCGAGATCCTGGCGCTCCGCCGGCTCCGGGCGCTCCTCGCGCGGCGCCCCGCTCCCCCGTTCGTCCTCTACTCGGCGCAGAACCTCGCCAAGCGCTACCCGTGGCCGTTCCGGTGGTTCGAGGCGCGCGCGCTGCGCGGCGCGGCGGCAATCTCCGTGTGCAACGACGAGGCGGGCCGGATCGTGCGCGCGAAGGGCGCGCGGGGGCGCGTCGAGACCGTCCCGCTCGGCGTCGACGCCGCGGTGTTCTCCCCCGCGCCCGACGCCGCGCGCCGCGCGCCCGGGACCGGTCGCCTCCGCGTCGGGTACGCCGGGCGCCTCGCGCACCACAAGGGCGTCGACGTGCTCCTCGCGGCGGTCGCGGGCGACGACCGCCTCGAACTCGTCGTCGCGGGCGACGGGCCGGACCGCGGCGCGCTCGAGGCGGCCGCGCGGCCGCTCGGCGACCGCGTGCGGTTCGTCGGCGCGCTCGCGGACGACGACCTCGTCGCGTTCTACCGCTCGCTCGACGCGCTCGCGGTGCCGTCGCGCGAGACCCCGGGGTGGGTCGAGCAGTTCGGGCGCGTCGCGGTCGAGGCCATGGCGTGCGGCGTGCCCGTCGTGGCGACCCGCACGGGCGCCCTGCCCGACGTCGTCGGCGGGGCGGGGCTGCTCGTCGCGCCCGACGACCCGGACGCCCTGCGCGCCGCGCTCGGGCGGCTCCTCGACGAGGAGCACCTGGCCGCAGGGCTGCGCGCCGCGGGCGCCGAGCGCGCTGCGTCGTGCTCGTGGGACGAGGTCGCGCGCACCTACGAGGACCTCTACGCGACGGCGGCACGACCGGGGGCGGGCGGCGCCCCCACCGCCGCGACCACGGCCCGGACCGCCGCGGCCGCCGCGCCGCCCGAGGTCGTCGTCGTCGCGTACGGCTCCCCGGACCTCGTGCGCGACGCGCTCGCGCCGCTCGCGGGCACGTACCCGATCACGGTCGTGGACAACTCGTCGCTGCCCGAGATCCGGGAGGCGACGGAGCTCGCGGGCGGGCGCTACCTGGACCCGGGGCGCAACGGCGGGTTCGCCGCGGGCGTCAACCACGCGCTCGCGCACCGCCAGGCCCCGGGGACGGACGTCCTGCTCCTCAACCCCGACGCCGTCGTCACGCCCGAGGACGTCGAGACCCTCCACCGCGCGCTGCACGCGCGTCCCGGCATCGCGAGCGTGGGCCCCGAGCAGGTCGACGACGAGGGCACGACGGCGCGCGTCGTGTGGCCGTTCCCGGCGCCCGCGGCGACGTGGCTCGAGGCCGTGGGGCTCGCGCGGCTGCGGCGCACGCCCCCCGACCGGTCCTTCGTCATCGGCTCGGTGCTCCTGCTCAACGCCGCCGCGATCGACGACGTGGGGCCCTTCGACGAGCGCTTCTTCCTCTACGCGGAGGAGACCGACTGGGCCTACCGCGCGGTGCGCGCGGGCTGGCGGCACGCCGTCGTCCCGGACGCGCGGGCGATGCACCTGGGCGGTGCGACGAGCAGCGACCCGACCCGGCGCGAGACGCACTTCCACGCCTCCCAGGAGCGCTACCTGCGCAAGCACCACGGCGCGGCGGGCTGGACGGTCGCGCGCGCCGGCGCCGTGCTCGGGGCCGCGGCCCGCAGCGTCGCGCTGCGCGGCGAGGGCCGCGCGAGCGCGCGGCGCCGGCTGCGCCTGTACGTCACCGGCCCCGTCCGCGCGGAGTCGGCGCTGTGACCGACCTCCACGTCCGTCTCCCGCGGCGCCGCCCGGTCCTGTACCGGGCGCCGCGCGTCCCGGGGGCGGTCCTGGGGCGCACCCGGACGACCGCGGCCTGGGTCGCGGGGGGCGCCGTCGTCGTCGCGCTGCTCGGCGTCGTCGGCTTCGTCCTGCCCGAGCTGCAGACGGCCGCCGTCGGGGCCGCACTGCTCGTGCTCGTCGTGGGCCTCACGGCGTACGAGCCCGTGGCGCTGCCGATCCTCGCGATGCCCGCGCTCGTCGTCGTGCAGCGCGTCGGCGGCGGCGGCGTGGACCTCTCGCTGAGCGACTTCGCGCTGTTCGGCGCGTTCTGGTTCGCGCTGTTCTTCTCGCCCCGCCCGTTCTCGCGGCCCATGCGCGCGATGATCTGGCTCTCGGTGGTCTACCAGGTCGCGACGCTCTTCACCGTGATCGTCAACCCGTTCACCGCGAACGTCGTCGAGTGGTTCCACGCGTGGGTGTCCGTCGCGGGCGCGCTCGTGCTCGGCTGGGCGGTGGGGCGGTCGGGGCGCGCGCGGCTCGGCCTGACGCTCTTCCTCGCGCCGTGCCTCGCGATCGCGGCGCAGACGTGCGTCGTCGCGCTGCAGCAGCTCGCGGCGGGCAACACCGGGCCCGTGTACATCGACGCGCCGATCGCGATGCACAAGAACTTCATCGGGTGCGTCCTCGCGTTCGCCGCGCTCACCGCGTACGCGCGGCCCTGGTGGGTCGGCTGGCCGCGCTGGTTCTCGCTCGGCGCGTTCTGGCTGTGCTCGCTCGGCGTGCTCGCCGCGCAGGCCCGCCAGGCCCTCATCGGCCTCGCGATCGGCATCATGCTCATCACGCTGCGCGGCGACCCCGACCGCAAGCGCTCCAAGCTCATCCTGCTCGCCGCGATCCCCGCGATCTACTTCGTCGTGCTCGCGGTCCAGGAGCAGCTCGCGTCGGGTAACCAGTTCAACTCCGCGAACCAGCGCCTCACCTGGTACGCCGACTCGATCGACGTGTGGCAGCGCAGCCCGTGGGTCGGGATGGGGCTGCGGTGGTGGACGGCGGGCGTCACCGAGTTCGTCTTCCAGCCGCCCAACGTCGAGCTCGAGGTGCTCTCCTCGGCGGGGATCGTCGGGCTCGCCGGGTTCCTCGTCCTGTTCCTCGGCGGGATGGCCGTGCTGTGGCGGATCAACCCGCGGTTCGGGACGCTCGCGTTCTCGATGCTGATGATGCGGTTCGTCCAGGGCCAGTTCGACCTGTTCTGGGTCTCGGTCCAGGTGACCGTGCCGTTCGTCATCGTCGGGGTGTGCCTCGGCGCCGAGGCGTACGCCGAGTCGCGGCAGGCGGCGCGCGAGGAGACCGGTCGAGAGCTCCCTCTCGACGAGCTGCGATCCGTCCGGGAGATGGCCGAACGATGACGAACCTGCGGATCCTGCAGATCGCCCCCGAGATCGCGCCCGGGAGCGGGGTGGGCGGCGTCGCGCACCACCTCGAGGAGGCGTTCGCGCGCGCGGGCGTGCCCACCGAGCGCTTCACGCTCGCGGACGCGCGCGGGGCGTGGCTGCCCGAGCCCGGCCCGGGCGTGCGGGGGCGGCTCGTGCTCCTCGCGCGCGTCGTGTGGTTCTCGACCGTCGGCACCGTGCTCGCGCGCCGCCGGATCGCGCGCGCACGGCACGGCACGGACGGTCGCGCGCTCGTGTCGGTCTGCCATAACGACGTCGTCGCGGGCGACGTGTACGTCAACCACGGGATCCTGCGCGTCGCCATGCGGGCGCGCGGCGGGTACGCGTGGCGCATGGCCCGCAACCCCCTGCACCTGTTCACCGCCGCGCGCGACGCCGCGCGCTACCGCGGGCGGACCCACCGCGTCGTCGTCAACCTCACGAGCGCCGAGCGCGACGCGCTGCGCGCCACCTACCCCCGCCTGCGGGTGCCGGCGGTCGTCATCGGCAACGGCGTCGACGTCGCGCGCTTCGCGCCGCCGACGTCCGCCGAGCGCGCCGCGGCCCGCGCCGCCGCCGGGGTGCCCGACGACGCCGTGCACGTCGTGTTCGTCGGCCACGAGTTCGACCGCAAGGGCCTCGACCTCGTGCTCGACGCCGCCGCCGACCTGCCCGACGTCCACGTGAGCGTCGTCGGGGGCACGCCGGACATGCTCGCCGACGTGCGCGCCCGGGTCGCGCGGCTCCGGACCGCCGACCGCGTGCACCTCGCCGGCCGCGTGCCCGACCCGAGACCGTGGCTGCACGCGGCCGACGCGCTCGCCCTCCCGAGCGCGTACGAGGCGAACGCGCTCGTCGTGCTCGAGGCGCTCGCGTGCGGCGTCCCCGTCGTCGCCACCCCGGTCGGGTACGCGCCCGACGTGCTCGAGGACGGCCGCACCGGCTGGCTCGTGGACCGCACGGTCGACGGCGTCCGCAAGGGCCTCGCCGCGGTCGCCGCGCTCGACGACGACGCGCGCCGGGAGGCGTCGCGCGCCGCCCGGGCGACCGCCGAGCGCCACGACTGGGACGCCGTCGCACGGCGGTACCTCGCGCTCGCCGCCGAGCTCGCGGAGGTGCGCCCGTGAGGATCCTCCACGCCGTGCGGTCCGACGGCTTCGCGGGCGTCGAGCGGCACGTCGCGCGCCTCGCGCGCGCCCAGTCCGCCGCCGGTCACGAGGTCGCCGTGATCGGGGGCGCGCACGGCGGCATGGCCGCGACCGTCGCCGACCCCTCCGTGCCGCTCCTGCCCGCCACGACGACGGGCGACGTCGTCCGCACGCTGCGCGCGTGCGGCGCGGCGGCCGACGTCGTGCACGTGCACATGACCGCCGCCGAGGTCGCGGCGGCCGTCGCCGCCCGCACGACGCGCGGGTTCCCGCCCGTCGTCACGACGCGCCACTTCGCGCGCACGCGCGGCACGGGCGCCCTCGGCCGGGTCGTCGCCGCCGTCGCGTCGTCGGCCGTGCGCGCGCAGATCTCCATCAGCCGGTACGTCGCGGACCACGTCGAGGGCGGGAGCGTCGTCGTGCACCCGGGCGTGGACGACCGTCCCGACGGCCTCGACGCGGCCGCGCGCGACGACGTCGTGCTCGTCGTGCAGCGCCTGGAGCCGGAGAAGCGGACCGACCTCGCGCTCGCGGCGTTCGCCGCGTCCGGGCTCGCCGAGCGCGGCTGGCGGCTCGAGGTCGCGGGCGACGGCTCGCAGCGCGGGTCGCTCGAGGACCAGGCCGCGTCCCTCGGCATCGCCGCCACGACGACGTTCCTCGGCGTGCGCCGCGACGTCGACGCGCTCATGGACCGCGCGGGGCTGCTCGTCGCCCCGTGCCCCGTCGAAGGGCTCGGGCTCAGCGTGCTGGAGGCGATGGCGAGCGGGCTGCCCGTCGTCGCGTCGGCCGCGGGCGGGCACCGCGAGACGCTCGACGGCGTCGACCCGCTCGCGCTCTACCCCGCGCTCGACCCCGCCGCGGCCGGGCGCAGCCTCGCGACGCTCGCCGACGACCCCGCGCGCCGGGACGCGTGCGCCGCCGCGGGCCGGGCGGCGCAGCGCGCACGGTTCACGCCCGCGGCGCAGGTCGAGGCGACGGACGCGGTGTACCGCTCGGTGCTCGCGTGAGCGCCGGGACGCCCGCCGGCGGGATCGGCGACGTCGTCGTGCTGTCGCTCGAACGGTGGGACGACGTGTGGCGGCGCAACCAGTACCTCGTCGCGGAGCTGTGCCGCGCGGACCCCGGGGCACGCGTGCTGTTCGTCGAGCCCGCCGCGGACCCGCTGCACCGGCTCAGCCGCCGCGGTCTCCCCCGACCCGGGCGGGGCGTGCGCGCGGCCCCCGCCGTCGACGGGATCGCCCCCGGGCGGCTGCTGCTCCACGAGCCGACCAAGTGGCTGCCCCGCAAGGTCGACCCGCGCGTCGACGACCGCCTCGCGCGCGGCGTCGAGCGCGCGGCGCGCCGCGCGGGGCTGCGCCGGCCGGTGCTGTGGGTCAACGACCCGTCCGGCGCCGCCGTCGTGCGGCGCACCGGCTGGCCCGCCCTGTACGACGTCACGGACGACTGGCTCGCCGCCGACCGCTCCCCCGCCGAGCACGCACGCCTCGTCGACGACGAGCGCACCCTCCTCGACCGGTGCGCCGAGGTCACGGTGTGCTCCGCCGGGCTCGTGGCGCGCAAGGGCGCGCAGCGCGCGGTGACGCTCGTGACGAACGGCGTGGACCTCGACCGCTACCGCGACCCGTACCCGCGCCCCGCCGACCTCCCCGCGGGCCGCGTCGCGCTCTACGTCGGCACCGTGCACCCCGACCGCTTCGACGTGCCGCTGCTGCTGGAGACGGCGCGCGCGCTCCACGGGCGCGCCCGGGTCGTGCTCGTGGGCCCGGTCGTCGATCTGTCCCCCGCGGAGCACGCGGACCTCGCTCGCGCGGGCGTCGTGCAGCTCGGCCCGCGGCCGTGGACCGCCGTGCCCGCTTACCTGCGCCACGCCGACGTGCTGCTCGTGCCGCACGTGGTCGACGCGTTCACGGACAGCCTCGACCCGATCAAGCTCTACGAGTACCGCGCGGTCGAGCGACCCGTGGTCTCCACGCCCGTGGCCGGGTTCCGGGACGACCCGGGCGTCCGGGTCGGGGACGCGGCGACGTTCCCGGCGCTCGTCGTCGCCGCGCTCGACGACGCCGCACCCCCGCGCGAGGACCGGCTCACCACCCCGCCCCCCGACGTGCCGACGTGGCGCGGTCAGGCCCGGCTCATGCGCGACGCGCTCGGGCGGACACGTCGGTCCAGACGTCCGTGAGCACGCGCGCGGTGCGCTCGACGGGGAACCTCCGCAGCGCGGAGTCCCGCGCGCGGACCGCGCGCTCGTGCGCGGCCGCGGGGTCGTCGAGGACGTCGAGCACCGCCGCGGCGAGCGCGTCGACGTCGCCCGGCGGGACGAGGATCCCGAGGTCCGTCCTCGTCGGAGCGACGTCGGTGCCGGCGTCGGCGTCGGCGTCGGCGTCGGCGTCGGCGTCGGCGTCGGCGTCGGCGTCGGCGTCGGCGTCGAGCAGGATCTCCTCCACGCCGCCCGCACGCGTCGCGACGACGGGCACGCCGCGCACCATCGCCTCGACCACGACCTGACCGAACGGCTCGGGGACGGGCGACGCGTGGACGCACACCGCGGCGCCGTCGAGCTCGGCGCGCGGGTCCGCGAC
The DNA here is from genome assembly GCF_010287905.1 of Cellulosimicrobium composti. Lineage (NCBI taxonomy): Bacteria > Bacillati > Actinomycetota > Actinomycetes > Micrococcales > Promicromonosporaceae > Cellulosimicrobium > Cellulosimicrobium composti. The sequence continues at coordinate 1,080 of NZ_JAAFAN010000051.1, read as the reverse complement.
GAACCCGACCATCTCCACGTGGTCGTCGAGGCCGAGCCGGGTCACCTCCGCGCGCACGCGTGCCGCGTAGTCCTCCGCGGCGAACGCGGGCTCGCCCACGACGCGCAGCCGGGCGCCGGGCACCGCGTCGACGACCGTCCGCAGCGCGCGCACGACCTCGAGCTGGCCCTTCGTGGGGCTCAGCCGGCCGATCATGACGACGACGGGCGGCGGGGCGTCGCCGCGACGGGCGAGACCGCCACGCCGCTCGAGGGCCTCGTCCGACCCGTCCGCCTGCTCGGGGGCGAACCCCGGGTAGGCGACGGCCGTCGTCACGGGGAGCGTGGCCGCCGTCGCGCGGGAGTTCGCGACGACCGCCGCCGGGACGCGGCGCGCGAGGCCGCGCACGACCCGCACGAGCGGGCCGGGCAGGTAGTCGGGAGCGATCCGGTCGTGCACGTGCCACACGAGGGGACGGCGCGCGGCCGCGGCGGGCACGATCCCCAGGAGGTCGGCCTTGAGCGACGTGGTGTGCACGACGTCGGGGCGCAGGGCGCGCAGGCGGCGCGCGAGCCGCCACAGGAACGGGACCGTGCGCAGCGCGCCGAGGAGCGTCGCGACCGACAGCCGCCCCGCGCGCTCGCGGTCCACCGTCGCGACGGTCGACGCGAGCGGCACGACCTCGACGGGGACGCCCGCCGCCGCGAGGCGCGCGCGCAGGGGGCCGTCGGCGAAGAGCACGACGCGCGCGTCGACGCCCGGGCCGAGCGCCGCGCACGTGCGGACGAGCGCGAGCTCGGCGCCGCCCAGCTCGGCGGTGTGGTCGAGGACGAGGACCCGGAGCGGTCTGCCGCCCGGGGCGCTCACCACCGGAACGGGCGCTTGCGCGCGTCGGGCTCCGCGTCGTCACCGCCGTCGGCGGGGGCAGCGGGCTCGACCTTGCTCCACGCGGGCGCGAGCACCGCGCGCCGCGGACCGTCCGCGGGGGCCGCGGCCGTCGGCGCCGCGTTCCCGGGACCGGAGGCCGCGGGCGTGGCGGCGGGACCCGCCGCCGCGGGGGCGGAGCTCGCCGGGGGCGCGGGGTTCGCGCCGGCCTGGGCC
>NZ_JAAFAN010000050.1:0-33373 GCF_010287905.1 Cellulosimicrobium composti | reverse complement strand
GGGCCCCCCGGCCCCCCCCCCCCCCCCCCGCCCCCCCCCCCCGCCGGGGCCCCCCGCCCCGGGCCCCCCCGGCGGGGGGCGGCCCCCCGCCCCCCCCCCCCCCGGGCCCCCGACCCCGTGGTCGACGCGCGGCCGGTCAGTCCTCCGAGGAGGACGGCTTCTGCAGCCCGGCCGAGATGAGCTCCATCACGGACGAGTCCGCGAGCGTCGTCGCGTCGCCGACGGTGCGGTTCTCCGCGACGTCGCGCAGCAGGCGGCGCATGATCTTGCCGGACCGCGTCTTCGGCAGCTCGGGCACCACGAGGATCCGCTTCGGCTTGGCGATCGGGCCGATCTCCTTGGCGACGTGGTTGCGCAGCTCGGTCTGCACGGCCGCGGCGCCGTCGGCGTCCGCCGCGCGGTCCGCGTGCTCGCCGCGCAGGATGACGAACGCGACGACGGCCTGGCCCGTGAGGTCGTCGCTCGCGCCGACGACCGCGGCCTCGGCGACGATCTCGTGCGAGACGAGCGCCGACTCGATCTCCGTCGTGGACAGGCGGTGGCCGGAGACGTTCATGACGTCGTCGACGCGGCCGAGCAGCCAGATGTCGCCGTCCTCGTCCTTCTTGGCGCCGTCCCCCGCGAAGTAGATGCCGGGGAACCGGGACCAGTACGTGTCCGTGAAGCGCTGGAGGTCGCCCCAGATGCCGCGCAGCATCGACGGCCACGGCTCGGACAGCACGAGGTACCCGCCGCCGCCGTTCGGCACGGCGTGCGCCTCGTCGTCGACGACGTCCGCGACGATGCCCGGCAGCGGCACCTGGGCCGAGCCCGGCTTCGCGGCCGTGACCCCGGGCAGCGGGGAGATCATGATCGCGCCCGTCTCCGTCTGCCACCACGTGTCGACGATCGGCGTGCGGTCCCCGCCGATGACGCGGCGGTACCACATCCACGCCTCGGGGTTGATCGGCTCGCCCACCGAGCCGAGCACGCGCAGCGACGACAGGTCGAACTTCGCGGGGATCTCCTCGCCCCACTTCATGCACGCGCGGATCGCGGTCGGCGCGGTGTAGAGGATCGAGACCTTGTACTTCTCGACGATCTCCCACCAGCGGCCCTGGTGCGGAGAGTCGGGCGTGCCCTCGTAGATCACCTGCGTCGCGCCGTTGAGCAGCGGGCCGTAGACGACGTAGGAGTGGCCGGTGACCCAGCCGATGTCGGCCGTGCACCAGTAGACGTCGGTCTCGGCCTTGAGGTCGAAGACGTTGCGGTGCGTGTACGCGGCCTGCGTGAGGTACCCGCCGGTGGTGTGGAGGATGCCCTTGGGCTTCCCCGTGGTGCCGGACGTGTAGAGGATGAACAGCGGGTGCTCGGCCTCGACCCACACGGGCGTGTGCGTCGTGTCGGCGGACTCGAGCGCGTCGTGCCACCACACGTCGCGGCTCTCGGTCCACGCGGTGTCCTGGCCGGTGCGGCGCACGACGAGCACGTGCTCGACCGTCGTCGGCTCGGCGCCCTCCTTCGGGGCGAGCGCCTCGTCGACGGCGGGCTTGAGGGCGGACGGCGCGCCGCGGCGGTAGCCGCCGTCGGCGGTGATGACGACCTTCGCCTCGGCGTCGGCGATGCGGCTGCGCAGCGCGTCGGCGGAGAAGCCGCCGAACACGACCGAGTGCGGGGCACCGATGCGCGCGCACGCGAGCATCGCGACGACGGCCTCGACGATCATCGGCAGGTAGATGACGACGCGGTCGCCCGTCTCGACGCCGAGCGCCGCGAGCGCGTTCGCGGCGCGCGCGACGTCGCGCTGGAGCTCCGCGTAGGTCACGGTGCGCGTGTCGCCCGGCTCGCCCTCGAAGTGGATCGCGACGCGGTCGCCGAGGCCGGCCTCGACGTGGCGGTCGACCGCGTTGTACGCGGCGTTGAGCGTGCCGTCGGCGAACCAGCGCGCGACGGGCGCCTGCGACCAGTCGAGCGTCTCGGTGAAGGGCGTCCGCCACGTGACGAGGTCGTTCGCCTGCCGCGCCCAGAACGCGAGCCGGTCGGCGCGCGCCTCCTCGTACAGCTCGGGCTTCGCGTTCGCCTGCGCGGCGAACTCCGGGCTCGGGGGGAAGCTCCGGGTCTCGTGGAGGAGGTTCTCCAGCCCGGTCTGAGCGGTGGTGGACTCGTTCTCTGGCACGCTGACCTCCGGTGCGCATCGACTCTGGTGCGGTCCCGCCGGCCGCGGGCCACCCGGGGGCGACGTGACGGTTCGACGGTACGACGGGGTGGGCGGCCTCACGACCGGGGCCCCCGACCTGGCGAGTGTAGACCCGTCCCGGTGAGGGTCGTCACACGCGTCCGGAGTTCGGAGGGACCGCTCGCAAAACGGGCGGCCGGGGCGACCACCAGCGACGCCGGGGGGCCCGCGGGGGCGGCCGTCAGGCGCGGGCGCGCCGCTGCCGGACCGCCTCGTACAGCACGACGGTCGTCGCGCTCGCGGCGTTGAGCGAGCTCGCCGAGCCGAGCATGGGGATGCTCACCATGACGTCGCACGCCTCGCGCCAGCCTGCGCTGAGCCCGGTCGTCTCGTTGCCCGTGAGGACGAGCGTCGGCCCGGTGAGGTCGTGCTCGGCGAGCTCGACGTCGCCGTGCTCGTCCGTCCCGAGCAGGGTCAACGGGACCCCGGCGGAGCGCTGCGCCTCGACCCATGCGAGCACGTCGCGCCCGGCGGGGACGCGCACCGTCGGCACGGAGAAGATCGAGCCCGTGCTCGCGCGCACGGCCCGCGGGTCGTACGGGTCCGCGGCGTGGCCCGCGACGACGAGGCCCGCCCCGCCGAACGCGTCGAGCGAGCGCGCGACCGTCCCCACGTTGCCGGGGCTGGTGGGGCGGTCGAGCACGACGCCGAGGAAGTCCGCGCCCACGGTGCCGCCGCCGATCCGGCCCAGGTCGTCGGGCGGCGTCGCGACGACGGCGAGCAGCTCCGGCGCGTCGTCCTCCTTGCCGCCGAGCTCGCGCATGAGGTCGGTGGACAAAGCGAACCGCTTCGCCCGGACCCGGTCGAGCATGGTGTGCGCCCACGACGACAGCGACCGGTCGGCGTCGACGAGCCAGGTCCGCACCGTCCAGCCCGACTCGACGGCGAGCGTGATCGGCCGGACGCCCTGGACGACCATCTCGCCCGCGCGGTGGCGCTTGGTGCGGTTGGTCAGCAGCGCCTCCCACTGCTGGAACGCCGCGTTGCGGGTGGTCACGCGCTGCACGCTCAGGCCTCCGGGGTCGTGGTGGGCGCGACGCGCGGCAGGCTGCCGGTCGGCGGGGCGGGCTCGGCCGCGCCCGCCTCCCGCGCGGCCGCCTCGACGGCGGCGGCGACGAGCGTCGTCACGTCCGGGTTGAACACGCTCGGGATGATGTACGTCGGGTTGAGCTGGTCCTCGTGGATCGCGGACGCGAGCGCCCGCGCCGCCGCGAGGAGCATGCCGTCGGTGATCCGGTGCGACCGCGCGTCGAGCAGGCCGCGGAACACGCCGGGGAACGCGAGCACGTTGTTGATCTGGTTCGCGAAGTCCGACCGCCCGGTGCCGACGATCGCCGCGTGCTCGGCGGCCTCGACCGGGTCCACCTCGGGCCGTGGGTTCGCCATCGCGAAGACGATCGCGCCGGGCGCCATGCGCGCGACGTCGTCGCCGGTGAGGACGTCGGGCGCGGAGACGCCGATGAACACGTCCGCGTCGACGACGGCCTCGCGCAGCGTGCCCGTCACGCGGCGCGGGTTGGTGTTGACCGCGGTCCACGCGAGCGACGGCGACAGGCCCGGGCGGCCGGGGTGCACGACGCCCTCGACGTCCGCGACGACGACGTCGTGCGCGCCGGCGGCGAGGAGCAGCTTGAGCACCGCGGTCCCGGCGGCGCCCGCGCCCGAGAGGACGATCCGCACGTCGGGCAGCTCCTTGCCCACGACCTTGAGCGCGTTGGTCAGCGCGGCGAGCGCGACGATCGCGGTGCCGTGCTGGTCGTCGTGGAACACGGGGATGTCGAGCTCGGCGCGCAGCCGTGCCTCGATCTCGAAGCAACGCGGCGCGGAGATGTCCTCGAGGTTGATGCCCGCGAACACGGGCGCGATGGCCTTGACCGTGCGCACGATCTCGTCGACGTCGGTCGTGTCGAGCGCGATGGGGAACGCGTCGATGTCCGCGAACCGCTTGAACAGCGCGGCCTTGCCCTCCATCACGGGCAGCGACGCGAGCGGGCCGATGTCGCCGAGGCCGAGCACGGCCGACCCGTCGGTGACCACCGCGATGGTGTTGCGCTTGATCGTGAGCCGTCGCGCGTCGTCGGGCGTGGCCGCGATCGCCTCGCACACGCGCGCGACGCCCGGGGTGTAGATCATCGACAGGTCGTCGCGGTTGCGGATCGGCACCTTGGACTCGATCTTCAGCTTGCCGCCCAGGTGCAGCAGGAACGTGCGGTCCGAGACGCGGTCCACGACGACGCCCGGCAGCGCGCGCAGCGCCTCGACGATCTGCCCGGCGTGCTCCTCGCCGCGCGTCGCGACCGTGACGTCGACCGTGATCCGCTCGTGGCCCGACGCCGTGACGTCGAGCGCGGAGACGATGCCGCCCGTGTGCTCGATCGCCGTCGTCAGCTCGCTGACGGCGGTCGGCCGGGCCTCGACCTGCAGTCGGACGGTGATGGACGAGGACACGCTCGGCGCTGAGGTCATGGGGACCAGTATCGCGCGCCGGGCACGACGACGGCGCCCCGCGAGGAGCGCCGTGCCGCCAGCATCGCGGCGGTTATCAGGCGTGCAACGTGTCCGCTGCAACGGTGCGGGGTGGCCGCCGTGGCCGGGTCCCCGCCCGGTCAGCGAGTCCCTACGGGGACCACCGGCGCGTGGGTACCGCCGCGATGCTGTTGTCCTTCCATGACAGCCCCGGTGCGTGCCGCGCGCAACCTCTCGCGGGGTACTTCCACAGCGTGTTCTAGCGCGTTCGAACAGTCCCGTGCAGTTGGTCCGGGAGGTCCGGATCGGGCACCCCGGCACGGGGACGACGACGTCCCGCGGGTCGGTCGGGCGGGCGTCTCCGGCGCGCCGGCGCGGGCCCCTCAGGCGCGTCGGCGCCGGCGCAGCGCGCGCCACACGAGCCACCCCGCGACCGCGAGACCGACGACGCCCGCGGCGGCCAGCACCGGCGTCCGGGCCGCGAGGTGCGAGCGCAGCGCGACGGGGCGCGAGAACGTCAGGGCGCCCCACCCGTGCTCGGCGGCGAGCCGGCGCAGCGCCCGGTCGGGGTTGACGACGAACGCGTGCCCGACGACGCCGAGCATCGGGGCGTCGGTCACGGAGTCGGAGTAGGCGTAGCTCGCCTCGAGGTCGTACCCCTCGCGCTCGGCGAGCTCGCGGATCGCGACGGCCTTGTTCTCGCCGTACGCGTAGAAGTCGATCGCGCCCGTGTACCGGCCGTCCTCGACGGCCATGCGCGACGAGATGGCGTGGTCGGCGCCGAGCACGGCCGCGATGGGCTCGACGACCTCGCTGCCCGAGGCGGACACGATGACGACGTCGTGCCCGTGCTCGTGGTGGGACTCGATGAGCTCGACCGCCTCCGCGTACACGACGGGGTCGATGTGCTCGTGCAGGGTCTCCTCGACGATGCGGGAGACGGTGGCGACGTCCCAGCCCGTCACGAGGTTCGACAGGTGCGCGCGCATGCGCTCGGTCTGGTCCGCGTCGGCCCCGCCCACCATGAACAGGAAGTGCGCGTAGGCGCTGCGTAGCACGTCACCGCGGTTGATGAGCCCACCCGCGAAGAACGGCCGGGAGAACGCCGCGGCCGACGACGTCGCGATGATCGTCTTGTCGAGGTCGAAGAACGCGGCGACCCGTCCGGCGGGCTGGTCCGTCGAGTCCGGGAGGGGGGTCACGATCGCGAGCCTAGCCGCGGAACCGGGGCGTCCACAGGAGCGCTCGCCGACGGCGCGCTCCCCAGCCTCCGCGGTGTCGTTCCGGTTCGTGGTTCGGGCGCGGCAGGGTGGCGGTCGGTCGGGGACGGGCGCGGCAGGGCGGCGCGGTCGGTGGGGAGCGGGCGTGGCCGCCGTCGGCGGGCGCGCGTGCGGGGACGAAGGGGGCGGACACGATGGGCGGAGCGGTCGTGGCGGTGGTGGGTGCGCGCGGCGGCGCCGGGGCGAGCGTGGTCGCGGCGTCCCTCGCGCGGGCGGCCGCCCGGCGGCGCGCGCCCGTGTGCCTCGTGGACCTCGCGCTCGTGGGCGGCGGGCTCGACGTGCTCCTGGGCGTCGAGCAGGACCCGGGCGTGCGGTGGCCCGACCTCGCCGACGCGCGCGGCCGGCTCGACGGCGAGGACCTGCTCGCGCGGCTGCCGCGGTGGGGCCCGGTACCGGTCGTGAGCACCGAGCGCGGCGGCGGCCCCGAGCCCGCGGCGCTCGCGGACGTCGTCGCGGCGCTCGCCGAGGCCACGGCCGCGCGCTCGGGCGTGCTCGTGCTCGACGTCGACCGGGCGGCCCTCGGGACGGGCGCGGCGGGCGCGGCGGGCGCGGCGCTCCTCGACGCGTGCGACGAGGTGCTCGTCGTGACCCCGCTCGACGTGACCGGGGTCGCAGGTGCCGCCGCGGTCCGCGACCGCGTCGCCGGCCCGGCGGCGCTCGTGCTCCGCCGACCCGCGCCGGGTCGGCTCGCGCCCGCCGAGGTCGCCGAGGCGGTGGGCCTCGACGTGGCCGCGACCGTGGGGTGGGACCGGGCGCTCGCCGGCGCGGTCGAGCGCGGGCAGGGCCCGTGCGTGGGGCGTGGCGCCGTCGTGCGCGCGGGCCGGGAGCTCGCGGCGCGCTACGCGGGGCCGGGACGGTGAGCCCGCGCGCGACGTCGCCCAGTCCGCCCGGGCGGGCACGCGAACCGCTGCTCGACGGCGTCCGCGACCGTCTCGTGCGGGCGGCCGCAGGTCCTGGCCCGGGACGGGGCGACACCGCGGGGGAGACGCCCGACGACGCGGCGGTCGCCGACGCCTTGCGCGCGTCCGGTCGCGTGCTCGGCTCGACGGCTCTGCGCGAGCTCACCCGCACGGCGCGCGCCGAGATCTTCGGTGCGGGGCCGCTCCAGCGTTTCCTCGACGAGCCGGGCGTGACGGACGTGCTCGTCAACGGCCCGGACGACGTGTGGGTCGACCGCGGTGCCGGGCTCGAGCGGGTCGACGTCGCGCTCGGCGGGCCCGACGCCGTGCGCGCCCTCGCGGTCCGCCTCGCCGCAGCCGGGGGCCAGCGCCTCGACGACGCCGCACCCGTGGTGGACGCGCGCCTGCCCGACGGCACGCGGCTCCACGCCGTCGTGGCGCCCGTGTGCGCGGCGGGCGCCGTCATCTCGTTGCGCGTGCTGCGCACCCGCACGTTCGGGATCGCGGACCTCGTCGCGGGCGGCACCGTCCCGCCCGCGTGGGAACGGCTCCTGCGCGGCCTCGTCGCGCGCCGCGCGAGCGTGCTCGTCTCGGGCGGCACCGGCACCGGCAAGACGACGCTGCTCGCCGCGCTGCTCGCGCTCGTCCCGCCCGACGAGCGCATCGTGTGCGTGGAGGAGGCGCGCGAGCTCGACCCGGACCACCCCCACGTCGTGCCCCTCACCGCCCGCAGGCCCAACGTCGAGGGCGCGGGCGGGGTCGACCTCGCCGACCTCGTGCGCGCCGCGCTGCGCATGCGGCCCGACCGGATCGTGCTCGGCGAGTGTCGCGGCGCCGAGGTCCGGGAGGTGCTCATGGCGCTCAACACGGGACACGAGGGAGGGCTCGCGACGATCCACGCGAACGACGTCGAGGTGGTGCCCGCGCGGCTCGAGGCGCTCGCCGCGCTCGCCGGGATGGACCGCGCCGCGGTCGCCGCGCAGGCCGTCGGCGGGCTGGACGTGGTGCTGCACCTGCGCCGCGTCCGCGTCGAGGGCACGACGCGGCGGGTCCTCGCGCGGATCGGGGTCGTGCGAGGCGACGAGCGCGGCGGCCTGCGCGTCGACGTCGCGGCGTCGTGGGACGGCGGCACCGCGCCCGAAGGGTCGGGTCCCGTTCCGGGGCCGGCGTGGGGCGAGCTCGCGGGCCGATGGTCGTGACGGTCGTCGGGCTCCTCGTGGCCGTCGGGGTCTGGTGCGCGACGGCCCGCGGCGGGCGGTCGGCGCGCTCCGTCGTCGGCCCGGCTCCACCGCACGCCCGTCGCCCGTCCCTGCGCCGGAGGGTGCGCGCCCGGGCGGTGCCGGAGCTCGTGCGCGTCGTCGTGACGCAGGTCGGGTCGCTCCTGCGGGCCGGCGCGGCACCCGGGGTCGCGTGGCAGCGGGCCGTCGGGGTGCGGGTCGACGCCCAGGGCGTGCCGCGGGTCGCCGACCTGGCGCCGCACGTCGGCGGCGTCGGGACCGCGCGGGCGCTCGTGGCCGCGTGCCGGCTCGCGGTCGAGGTCGGCGCCCCGCTCGCGCCGGTGCTCGACGAGGTGGCCGGTTCCGTGGCCGCGGACGCCGAGGCGCGAGCGGAGCGCGAGGCGGCGCTCGCGGGGCCCCGTGCGACCGCGCGCGTGCTCCTGTGGCTCCCGGGCGTCGGGGTCCTGCTCGGCTACGTGCTGGGTGCCGACCCGCTCGGGACCGCGACCGACGGCGGCCTCGGCACGGCGGGAGTCCTGCTCGGGCTCCTGCTGCTCCTCGCGGGCCGAACCTGGTCGGTGCGCCTCGTCGAGCGGGCGCGCGCCGCGGGGGACGACCGATGACCGCGCTCCTCCTGGCCGCGTGCCTCCTGGGAGCGACCTTGCCGTGGTGGGCGGCGCGCTCCGCGGTCGGGCGGCGGGCCGCCCTGGTCGCGCGGAACCCGGATGCGGCGGGCAGGTCCGCGCTCACGGACGGGGGCGCACCCGGGCACGGGTCGCGACGCTCCACGGGCACCGCCGAGCCCGCGATCGAGACGGGAGTGCTCCTCGAGCTTCTCGCGGCGGCGGTCGGGTCGGGCGCCGCCGTGCCGCGTGCGCTCGAGGTCGTCGGGACGTGCGTCGGCGGGCGCGACGGCGTCGCGCTGCGAGCGGCGGGTGCCGCGCTGCTCCTCGGGGCGTCGTGGGACGGCGCGTGGGCTGGGGCCCCAGCCCGGCTCGGCGTCGTGCAGCGCGCGCTGCGCCCGGCGTGGGTGCACGGCGCCGCGCCCGCCTCGTCGCTGCGCGCGGCGGCCGAGGCGTCGCGGCAGGACCGGACCGGGGCGGCGAAGGCCGCCGCGGCGCGGCTCGCCGTGCACCTCGTCCTGCCGCTCGGCACGTGCTTCCTCCCGGCCTTCGTGCTGGTCGGGCTCGTGCCCGTCCTGCTGTCCCTCGGCGCCGGTCTGCTCAGCGGGTAGGCGGCGCGGGCACGAGCCCGGGCGGCGTCGTGCGCCCGGCCGCCGTTCCCGTCCACATGCCGCGGACACACCGGACCGCTCCACAGGCTGCTGGCGCGGGGCAGCGGGAGCGGCGCCCGAGCCGCCACGGTGGGTCCGTTCGCCCGCGACCGCGGGCCGAGAGAGGGGAGAGGCGAGATGACAGGACACGCTCGGCGCGCGCTCGCGCGCCTGACGGGGACGAGCACCGGCCAGGACGGCGAGGCGGGCCTGGTCACCGCGGAGTACGCCATCGCGACGGTCGCGGCGGTGGGCTTCGCAGGGCTGCTCATCGTCGTGCTGAAGAGCGGCGAGGTGCGCGAGCTCCTGCTCGGCATCGTGCGCAGCGCGCTCTCGCTGGGCTGAGCCGTGCGACGGGACGACGCGACGCGCGACGCTCGGCGTCGCGCGCGGGCCGGGCGACGGCTCGGGCGCTCCACCGATCCCCGGCAGCGCCGGGTGCTTCCGGTGGCGGCGCTCCGACGGGCCAGGCGCTCGGTGACCGGCGCCCGGACGCGCGCACCACGCGGCCGGGACGGCGCTGAGGGCGAGCGAGGTGCGGTCACGGCCGAGCTCGCCGTGGCCCTGCCCGCGGTCGTGCTCGTCCTCGTCGTCGTCCTCACCCTCGCCGCGGCGGCGGGCGCCCAGATGCGCTCCGCCGACGCGGCGAGGGCTGCCGCGCGGGCCGCGGCCATCGGCGAGGACGACGCGGCGGTGCGGGCGACCGCGCTGCGCGTCGCGGGGGACGGCGCGACGGTCGACGTCTCGCGCGGGGACCCGTGGGTCGAGGTGCGGGTCACGACGCCCGTCGTCGGCGGCTGGCTCTCCGGCTCGCCGCTGCGCGCGAGCGGTGACGCCGTCGCCTGGGTCGAGCCGTGAGCGCGCGGCCCGTCACGGTCCCGGGCCGGGGCCGAGCAGCCGGGGACGGTCCCGAGCGAGGAGGACGCCGCGTCCGGCGGGGTGACCTTGAGCGGGGAGGTGGCCGCGTCCGGCGGGGTGACCCCGAGCGGAAAGGTGGCCGCGTCGGGAGCGGTGATCCCGAGCGGGGAGCGGGCACGGTTCTCGTGCTCGGGATCGTCGCCGTGGTCCTCGTGCTCGCGCTCGGTCTCGCGTCGCTCGCGCGCGCCCAGGCCGCACGCGGGGCGGCGCAGACCGGGGCCGACCTCGCGGCGCTCGCGGCGGCCTCCGCCGCCCGGGACGGCTGGGACCCGTGCGCACGAGCGCGCGAGGTCGCGCCGCGCAACGGCGTCGTCGTCACGGCGTGCGCCGAGCAGGGCGCGGGCGTCGTCCGCGTCGACGTCGAGTCGAGCGCGGGCGTCACCGTGCTCGGCGTCGCGCTGGGCCGCGCGGCCGCAGCCGCGCGCGCCGGACCCGCGAGCGCGCGGTGACGGGCTTACGCCGCACGGGTGTGGGCGGCCACGGCGTCGAGGAGACGTGCCGTGCCGGTGCCGGTGCCGGTGCCGGTGCCGTGCGGGCGTGGGCGAGCCACGGCGTCGAGGAGACGTGCGGTGCCGGGCCTATGCCGTGGGGGCGTGGGCGAGCACGGCGTCGAGCAGACGCACGGCGGCGGCCTTCTCCAGCGGGGCGTTGTACGACCCGCACTTGGGCGACTGCACGCACGCGGGGCAGCCGTCGTGGCAGGGGCAGCGGGCGATCGCGTCGCGCGTCGCGCGCAGCCACGTCGCGCCGAGCTCGAACCCGCGCTCGGCGAACCCGGCCCCGCCGGGGTAGGCGTCGTGGACGAACACGGTGGCCTCGCCGGTGTCGGCGTGCAGCGCGGTGGAGACACCGCCGAGGTCCCAGCGGTCGCACGTCGCGAGGAGCGGGAGCAGGCCGATCGAGGCGTGCTCGGCGGCGTGCAGCGCGCCGGGGAGCTCGTCCGCGTCGACGCCCGCCTCCTCGATCACCGACGCCGGCACGGTCCACCACACCGCCATCGTCGGGAGGGTGCGCTCGGGCAGGTCGAGGAGCTCGGTCCCGAGCACCTGCATGTCGGGCAGGCGACGGCGCTGGAAGCTCACGACCTGGGAGCACACGTCGACCGGCCCGTAGCCCCACCCGATCGGACCCCACCGGCGCTCGACGACCTCGCGTCCTGCCGCGACGTCGCCGTCCGCGGGGTCGTCGACGATCGTGATGGACGTCGTCGAGCGCGACCACGTGCCGTAGTCCACGTCCCGACGGCGCACGAGCGCGACGTGGTCGGCGAGGTCGAGGTGCTCGACGACGTAGGTGCGGCCCTGGTGCACGTACACGGCGCCGTCGTGCACGGACCCGTCCGCCGACGCGGCGTCGACCGTGCCGAGGAGCCGACCGGTGTCGGCCTCCGCCACGCGCACGGGTGCGCCGCCCGAGCCGCGCAGGTCCGTCATGCCCGACGCGGGCTGCGCGTGCGTCCAGTACCAGCCCGACGCGCGGCGGCGCAGGGCGCCGCGCGCGACGAGCACGTCGAGCAGCGCGCGGACGGCCTGCGGGTCGCCGAACGCGCGCAGGTCGTCGGTGCGCAGCGGGACCTCGGCCGCGGCCGCGCACAGGTGGGGCGCGAGGACGTAGGGGTTCGCGGGGTCGAAGACCGTCGCCTCGAGCGGTGCGTCGAAGACGGCCTCGGGGTGGTGCACGAGGAACGTGTCGAGCGGGTCCTCGCGCGCGACGAACGCGACGAGCCCGTCCGCGCCCGCGCGTCCGGCGCGGCCCGCCTGCTGCCACACGGACATGCGCGTCCCGGGCCAGCCCGCGATGAGCACGGCGTCCAGGCCGGAGATGTCGACCCCGAGCTCGAGCGCGTTCGTCGTCGCGAGCCCCAGCACCTCGCCCGTGCGTACCGCGTCCTCGAGCTCGCGCCGCTCCTCGGGCAGGTACCCGCCCCGGTACGCCGCGACGCGCCGCACGAGGCGCGGGTCGACGACCCGCACGCTGTCCTGGGTCTGCACGGCGACGGACTCCGCGCCGCGCCGCGACCGGGTGAACGCGAGCGTGCGCGCGCCGGCGATGACGAGGTCCGCGAGCAGGTCGGCGGCCTCGGCGGTCGCGCTGCGCCGCGGGTGCTCGGGCGCCTCGGCCGCGACGGCGGGGTCGTCGTCGCGGTCCTCCGCCGGGTCCGGCCCCGCCTCGAAGCCGACGACCTCGGGCGGCTCCCACAGCGCGAAGGTCTTGCGGCCCGCGGGCGAGGTGTCGCGCGCGACGGTCACGACGTCGTCGGGCTCGACGCCGACGAGCCGAGCGGCGCTCGTCGCCGGGTCGGCCGACGTCGCGGACGCGACGACGAACGTGGGCGGGCGGTCGCCCTCGCGCGCGTAGTGCGCGGCGAGGCGGCGCAGGCGCCGGAGCACGAGCGACACGTGCGCACCGAACACGCCCCGGTACGCGTGGCCCTCGTCGACGACGACGTAGCGCAGGTCCCGCAGGAGGCGCGCCCAGCCGCGGTGGTTCGGCAGGAGCGCGAAGTGCAGGAAGTCGGGGTTGGTCAGCACGACGTCGGCGTGCTCGCGGACCCACCGGCGCTCGTCCTGGCCCGTGTCGCCGTCGCACGTCGCGACGCGCACGTCGCGCGTGCCGGCGGCGTCGAGGAGCCGCTGGAGCCCGGCGAGCTGGTCGGCCGCGAGCGCCTTCGTGGGCGAGAGGTAGAGCACAGCGCCGCGCCGTGCGACCGACTCGATGCGACCGGGGTCGAGCACGCGCGCCGCCGCGTCGGCGCGGACGGCCGTGAGCGCCGGGAGCCAGAACGCGAGCGACTTGCCCGAGCCCGTGGAGGTCGCGAGCGCGACGTGCCGGCCCGACCACGCGGCGTCGGCGGCCTCCACCTGGTGCTCCCAGGGGCGCTCCACGCCGAGCGCGCGGTACCCCGCGACGAGCGACGCGTCGGCCCACGCGGGCCACTCGCCCTGGGTGCCGGGGCGCGCGGGCAGCTCGCGCACGTGCCGCAGGCGCTCGTCGCGACGCCCGCCCGCGCGCAGCACGTCGAGCAGCGTCGCGCTCGTCGGTCGCAGGGTGGGGGCGGGGGCGTTCGGCACGCCTCCGAGTCTCCCACCTCCGGCCCACGCGTCGGCCGAGGACCGTGCTGCGCGGGACCTCCGGCCCTCGCGCCGTGCGCACGGCCCGTCGCACGATCGGGGCATGGGGACGAGGCACGGGTTCCGGGCTGCGGCGACGGCGGCGTCCGCCGTCGGCGCGCTCCTGCTCACGCGCCGCCTGACCCAGACGTGGGGCACGTGGGTGGGCGAGCACGAGTGCGTGCTCCCTGGTGACGACCTCGTGCCCGAGGCGGGCGCCGTCGTCGCGACGCGGGCGGTGACGGTGGACGCGCCACCCGCCCGGGTGTGGCCGTGGCTCGTGCAGATCGGCCAGGGCCGCGGCGGCTTCTACTCGTACGACGTGCTCGAGAACCTCGTCGGGCTGGGGATCCGCAGCGCGGACACGGTCGAGGAGCGGTGGCAGGCGCTCGCGGTCGGGGACGAGGTGCGTCTCGCCGACGAGGTGGCGCTGCGCGTCGCGCTGCTCGAGCCGGGGTCGCACCTCGTGCTGCTCGGTGCCCCGGAGCCGGGGGAGGCGGCGGTGATGCCGTTCCGGTTCTCGTGGGCGTTCGCGGTGCGTGCGCTCCCGCCGGGGGACGACGGCCGGGCCCGGTCGCGGCTGATCGTCCGTGAGCGCTACGCCCCGCGCGGGGTCGTGGGGCGCGCCGTCGTCGAGGCCGTGCAGCCCGTGAGCTTCCTCATGACGCAGAGGATGCTGCGCGGGGTCCGCGCCCGTGCCGAGCGGAGGTGAGGGCCGCCGACCACGCGGTCGTGGCCGCACGACCATGCGGTTCTTGCCCGTCCGGTGCTCGGGACGGGTCACAACCGCATGGTCGGCGGGTGGGGGCGGGAGCCCGTCAGCCGCGGAAGACCTCGACCACGGCGCGCGTGAGGTACCACGGGTCCACGACGGCGGTGAGCTCGCGCGCGGAGTGCATCGAGAGGATCGGGACCCCGACGTCGACCGTGCGGACGCCGAGGCGGGTCGCCGTGAGCGGACCGATCGTCGAACCGCACGGGACGGTGTTCCTCGACACGAACTCCTGGCTCGGCACCCCGGCCCGGGCGCACGCGCGGGCCCACGCCGCGGCGCCGTGCGCGTCGGTCGTGTACCGCTGGTTCGCGTTGATCTTGAGGATCGGCCCGCCGCCCGCGAGGGGACGGTTCGCCGGGTCGTGCCGCTCGGGGTAGTTGGGGTGCACGGAGTGCCCGACGTCGCTCGACACGCACAGCGACGACGCGAGCTGCCGGTGCCGCTCCTGCTCCGTGCCGCCGAGGCCGGCCGCGACGCGCGCGAGCACGTCGGCGAGGAACGGGCCCGACGCGCCCGAGCGCGACTCCGACCCGATCTCCTCGTGGTCGAACGCGGCCAGCACCGGGATCACGGAGCCCTCGACGGGCCGGTCGGGCGAACCGGCGACCTCGAGGAGCGCGACGAGCCCCGCGTGGACGGACAGGAGGTTGTCGAGCCGCCCGGACGCGAGGAACGCGTCGTGCGCGCCGAACACGCGGGGCGACTGGGTGTCGGCCACCACGACGTCGTAGCCCGCGACGTCGCTCGCGCGCACGCCCGCGTGGTGCGCGAGCTCGGCGAGCACGTCCCCGCCGCTCGGCCCACGGGCGGTGTCGGAGCCCGCGGGGCCGTCCGCCGAGGCGAGCCCCCACACGGGCTGGGTGTGCTGCTGCTTGTCGAGCGTGAGCCCGTCGTTCGCGGCGCGGTCGAGGTGGATCGCGAGCTGCGGGATGCGCAGCAGGGGGCCCGTGCGCACGAGGTGCTCGGCGCCGTCGGCCGTGACGAGGCGACCGGCGAGCTCGAGCTCGCGGTCGAGCCACGAGTTGAGCAGTGGCCCGCCGTAGATCTCCACACCTGCCTGCCACCAGCCCTCGCGGCCCACGCTCGGGCGCGGCTTGAGCTTGAACCCGGGGGAGTCGGTGTGCGCGCCGAGGACCGCGAACGGCGTCGTCGGGCTCGCGCCCGCGGGCACGGCCCACGCGATCACCGCGCCGTCGCGCACGACGACGTACCGTCCGCCCGCAGGCCCGTCGCCCTCGGCGTCGCCCACCCTCGGCCACGCCGCGGTCTCGTCGAGCCGCTCGAAGCCCACGGCCTCGAGGCGGCGCGCGACCTCGTGCGCCGCGTGGTACGACGACGGCGACGCCTCGACGAACGTCGCGAGGTCGTGCGCGTGCGCGAGGGCGCGGTCGCGCAGGGCGGGGTCGGTCACGGGGGTGCTGGGCGTCGACACGTGCCCCACCCTACGCACGCGCGGGAACGGCGCGTCGTCGCGCCACCGTCCCGGACTCGGTCGGAGACGAGCCCGGGACGGTGCGCCGCAGCGGAACGCGTCGGGGACGGAGGCGGGACGACGGTCGGACCTCTGGGACCTACTCCCCGTCGCCCCCGCCCGGCTCCTCGGACGAGGGCTCGACGACGAACGGGACGCTCTCCGACACGAGCCAGCCCTCGAACAGCGGCTCGTCGGGGCCGGGCGACGTGACGGGCTCGCCCCAGGCCCCGTCGCGCTCCAGCGCGTAGGACGACACGACCCACGGGACCACGGCGGCGAGCTCGTACTCGCCGGGGAGCAGCGACGGCGCGTGCGAGGCGACGCCCTCCGGGTCGCACAGGGCGAACGAGTCCACCGCGCTCCCCACGTCCAGCACCTGGCCCTCGTCGAGCCGCACCGGGTCCACGGGCTCCTGGTGGTACGACACGGTCGACGACACGACGACGCCGTCCTGGAGGATCACGTACCCGGCGCGGGCGACCGGGTCCAGCACCTCGGCCCGTGCGTCGTCGACGACCGTGAGGTGCGCCGTGACGTCGACGAGGCGCAAGGACTCGACCGAGACCGCCGCGGCGTCGACGCTCACCGTCGCGAGCAGGTCGGGTCCCGTGGCCGCCGGGGCGGGCGCCTGGCACAGGAGCGAGTCGCGGGTGACCGGGCTCGGGAACGCCGCCCGGTGCGTCGGGTCGGGGCTCGGCTCGGGCTCGGAGGGCGTCGTGGGGTCGGGGCTCGGTGCCGGAGCGGGCAGGACCGGTCGCGGGTCGTCGTCGTCGGCGAGCACCGCGCTCGCGCCGACGCCGACGGCGGCGACGGCCAGCACGGCGGCCGTGCCGACGAGGACCGCGCGGCGGCGTCGGGCGTGGCGCACCCCGCCCGCGACGCGACGCGCGGCCGTCTCGTCGTCCGTGCGGGGCGTGACCTCGTCGGCGACCGCGCGCAGCAGGACGTCGAGGTCGAGGGGGCCGGAGGTCTGGGGGCGGTTCATCGCGCACCTCGCGGGGTCGTCGGGGCTGGCGGGGTCGACGGCGGTGCGGGCGGGGACGACGACGCGCGGGTCCGTGCGGTCGACGGTCGCACCGGTGCGACGGGCAGGTCGTCGCCCTCGTCCGCGCGGAGCGGGCCGAGGCGCGCCGCGAGCTTCGCGTTCGCGTCGCTGAGGTACCGCTTGACGGTGCCCTCGCTCAGCCCGAGGCGCTCCGCGACGTCCCGGACGGGCAGGTCGGAGTAGTACCGGAGCACGACGCACGCGCGCTCCCGGGGGGACAGGACCGCGAGCGCCTCGACGACGTCGACCCGCGCCTCGACCGCGGGCTCGGCCGGGTCGCTCGTTCCGGGCGCGGCGAGCAGGTGCCGCACCCCGTCCCAGCGCCGGCGCCGGCGGGTGCCGTCGAGGAAGACCGTGAGGACGGCGCGCCGCACGTAGCTCTCGGCGAGCGCGAAGTCGGTCGCCGCGCGACCCGTGCGGAACGTGCGGTAGAGGGCGTCCTGGACCAGGTCCTCCGCCGCCGGGACGTCCCCCGTGAGCAGGTAGGCGTACCCCACGAGCGCTCGCCGCCGTGTGCGGACGATCTCGTCCAGCACCTCTTCCCAGTGCGCCATCGCGCCCGCCCCTCTGCTCGTGGATCGGCTCTCGACCGTCTCAACGAACGGGTCGCGGGTCCGGTTGGGGGTGAAGTCTCCACCCCGGTGCGCCCGGGGCCCCGGATCGCGCGCGGCACCGCGCGCCAGTGGCGCGCTTGTGACATCGCGCACGAGTGGTCGTGACGTGTCTCACACGTGCGTAGACTCACCCCCATCGCTCCGGCAGGGGCCCGGTGCGGTGGTCGTCGCAGTCGTCAAGGAGGACGGATGCTCACGCTCGGTTCGGAAAGTCTCACCATCGTCGCCGTCATCGCGGTGATCGCGCTCGTGGCTCTCGTCTTCGCGTTCGTGCTGCGCAGACAGGTCCTCGCCGCGGACGACGGGACGGCGAAGATGCAGGACATCGCCCACGCCGTGCAGGAGGGCGCCGGGGCCTACCTGAACCGCCAGTTCCGCACGCTCGCGCTGTTCGCCGTCATCGTGTTCGGTCTGCTGTTCCTCCTGCCGGGTGACGGCGGGATCCGCGTGGGGCGCTCGGTCGCGTTCCTCGTGGGCGCGGGGTTCTCCGCGGCGATCGGCTACCTCGGCATGTGGCTCGCGGTCCGCGCCAACGTGCGCGTCGCGTCCGCCGCGACCCGGCCGGGCGGCCGCACCGAGGGCGCGCGCATCGCGTTCCGCACGGGCGGCGTCGTCGGCATGTCGGTCGTGGGCCTCGGCCTGCTCGGCGCGGCGGGCGTCGTGCTCGTCTACAAGGGCGACGCTCCGGCAGTGCTCGAGGGCTTCGGCTTCGGCGCCGCGCTGCTCGCGATGTTCATGCGCGTCGGCGGCGGCATCTTCACCAAGGCGGCCGACGTCGGCGCCGACCTCGTGGGCAAGGTCGAGCAGGGCATCCCCGAGGACGACCCCCGCAACGCCGCGACGATCGCGGACAACGTGGGCGACAACGTCGGCGACTGCGCGGGCATGGCGGCCGACCTCTTCGAGTCGTACGCCGTGACGCTCGTCGCGGCGCTCATCCTCGGCAAGGCCGCGATGGGCGAGGAGGGCCTCGTCTTCCCGCTCGTCGTCACCGCGCTCGGCGCGCTCGTCGCCGTCCTCGGCGTCTTCATCACGCGCGTGCGCGGCCAGGAGAACGGGCTCAAGGCGATCTACCGCGGCTTCTACCTCTCGGCCCTCATCGGCGCGGTCCTCGCGGCGGTCGCCGCGTTCGTCTACCTGCCGTCGTCGTTCGCGGCGCTCGACGGGACCGCGGACCTCGGCGACCTCTCGGGGATCGCGGCCGACCCGCGCGTCGTCGCGAGTCTCGCGGTCGTCATCGGGATCGTCCTCGCGGGCATCATCCTGTGGATCACGGGCTACTTCACCGGCACGACGTCGAAGCCCACCCTCCACGTCGCCGCCACGTCGCGCACGGGTGCGGCGACCGTCGTCCTGTCCGGCATCGGCGTCGGGTTCGAGTCCGCGGTGTACACGGCGGGCGTCATCGCCGCCGCGATCTGCGGTCTGTTCCTCCTCGCCGGGGGCTCGGTGTGGCTCGCGCTGTTCCTCGTGGCGCTCGCGGGCTGCGGCCTGCTCACCACGGTCGGCGTCATCGTCGCGATGGACACGTTCGGCCCCGTCTCGGACAACGCGCAGGGCATCTACGAGATGTCGGTGGGCGAGGCGGGCGACGGCGACGCGGAGGCCGCGCAGATCCTCACCGACCTCGACGCCGTCGGGAACACGACGAAGGCGATCACGAAGGGCATCGCGATCACGACCGCCGTCCTCGCGGCGACCGCGCTGTTCGGCTCGTACGCCGACGCCGTGAGCCACGCGCTCGCCGACGTCACCGAGCGCGGCAGCGGCCTCGTCACGGCGATGCTCGACTACCAGATCATCTCGCCGATCACCCTCGTCGGCGTGATCCTCGGCGCTGCGACCGTGTTCCTCTTCTCGGGCCTCGCGATCGACGCCGTGACGCGCGCGGCCGGCGCGATCGTGTTCGAGGTGCGCCGCCAGTTCCGCGAGCACCCGGGCATCATGACGTTCCAGGAGCGTCCCGAGTACGGCAAGGTCGTGGACATCTGCACGCGCGACTCGCTGCGCGAGCTCGCCACGCCGGGCCTGCTCGCCGCGTTCGCGCCCATCGCCGTGGGCTTCGGCCTCGGCGTCGGGCCGCTCGCCGGGTTCCTCGCGGGCGCGATCGGCGCAGGCGTGCTCATGGCGGTGTTCCTCGCGAACTCGGGCGGCGCGTGGGACAACGCGAAGAAGATCGTCGAGGACGGCGCGTACGGCGGCAAGGGCTCCGAGGCGCACGCCGCGACCGTCATCGGCGACACCGTGGGCGACCCGTTCAAGGACACCGCGGGACCGGCGATCAACCCGCTCATCAAGGTGATGAACCTCGTGTCCGTGCTCATCGCGCCCGCCGTGGTGCTCATGAGCGTCCCGGCGGACGCGAACCACGCGCTGCGCATCGGTATCGCCGTGGTCGCTGCGGCCATCGCGTTCGGCGCGGTCGTCATGTCCCGGCTGCGCGCCGCGCGCGTCGACCGCGAGCAGACGACGGTCGAGCCGGAGAAGGTCGTCACGGGAGCCTGACCGGTCCCCGACCTGCGCGACGGAGGGCGCCCGGGACACCCCGGGCGCCCTCTCTCGTGCTCGTCCTCGCACACGCCCCGCGCTCACGCGTCCTCGCCCTGACCGCGGCCGACCGCGGCCGACCGCGGCAGCGCCGGTCAGGGCCAGGCGTCGCGCCAGGCGGCGAGGAACACGTCGCCGCCGATCCGGGTCGGGTACGTGATCTCCTCCGGCTCGGGGTCAGGCCCAGCGACGAACCGCACCGCGAACGCGCCGCCCGCCCGGACCTGCACCGGCGTCCCGGCGGGCACCCGGACGGCGAGCTCACGCGCGAGCGTCGCGACGTCGTCCTCCGTGAGCGTCGACTCGACGAGCTCGGCGTCGACCCGGTCCTGCGCGGCGAGGCGCACGAGGGCCGGCACGGCGGCGCCGAGGTCGCGCACCTGGGCCGCGGTGAGCGCGCCCGTCTCGTGCCCGGCGACGACCGCGCGGAAGACCCGCGGGGCCGGCACGTCCGCGGGCGCCGCGGCGTCGCTCGTCGCCACGACCGACCCCAGGGCGGCGGCGTCCGGGTCGTCGGCGAGGTCGTGCTCGAGCGCGGCGGCCGCCTCCACGTCGCGCGTGCGGACCTCGATCCCGTCCGCGCCGACCGTGACGGCCACGACGTCGGGGCGCGCCTCGAGGGTCCGCGCGAGGTCGAGCACGCGCGCGGAAGTCTGCGCGTCCGTCCCGTCGACCGCGACGCCGCCGCCCTCGACCACGAGCTCGCGCGCGAGACGCGGCGCGGCGCGGCGCGCGAGGGCCCGCGCGTCGGCGATGTCGGCAGAGTCCGCCACGCGGAGCTCGACGCGCGGGGGCGTCGTCTCGAGATGCGCCCCCGTGACGCCGAACCGCTCGTCGACGGCACGGAACGCGGCGAGCGCGTCCGTCGGGTCGTCGCCCGCGCCGACCACGGCGGCGAACGACCCGGCCCGCACGTCGACGGCCGCGTCCGCGAGCGGCTCCAGGTCACCACCGGGCGTCGCGAGGTCCTCGACGAGGTCCGCGAAACGGGTCGGGTCGTCCAGGTCGACGTCCACGCCGCGCACGCCGAGCTCCGCCGAGACGAGGCCGGGCTCGACGCGCAGGCCGTGCCACAGGTCGAGGACCGCGTCGTTGGCCTCGCGGTCCGGGCGCGCCCCGAGCCGCACGTGCCCGACCTCGAGCGTCGCGTCGACGCCGCCGTGCTCGCGCACGTACCCGCCGAGCGCGTGGAGGAGCTCGGCGACCCGCTCGTCGGGCGTGCCGGCCGCGACGACGACCGTCCCGTCCGCGGTCCCGGAGAAGGGCAGGTTGTTGGCGCCGGACGCCGAGACGTCGGACACGTCGGGCGTGCCCTCCCAGTCCGCCTCGAACTGCCGTGCCTTCGCGGTGCCCGCGTTGACCGCGCAGCCGGCGAGGAGGGTCACGGCGACGGCCGCCGCCGCGCCGACCGGGACGGCGCGCTTCCTCGGGGTTCGCGTACGCATCCCGCGAGCCTACGAGACGGCGACGGCCCTCGGGCGCGGGGGCGGGGACCCGCGCCCGAGGGCCGTCGTCGCTCCCGGGGCCGTCGGGTGCGCCGCCGTCGGGTGCGTCGCTGTCAGCTGCGCCACCGTGGGGTGCAGCCCCGACGGTGCGGCGTCGGTCCGGTGCTACGAGGACCCGCGCCGGCGCCCCAGGAGGACGCGCAGGACGACGTACGGCAGGAGCACGGCCCCTCCCGCGGCGAGCCACTGCCCCTCCGCGGCGGCGCACAGCGCCGCGGCGGCGACGGCGCCGGACGTGGTGACGGTCGTGACCGACCTCGGCTCCTCCCGCTGCTCGGCCGCGTGCTGCGACCACGCGACGAGGATCCCGAGCGCGCCGCACAGCAGGAGCCACAGGTTGGTCTCGGTCATCGGCAGTACCTCCCCGCCTCGGAGCCCGCGTACGGCTGCCACACGTTCACACGGTCGACGTAGTACACGAACTTGATGCACCGTCCCTCGTTGTACCAGAGGCGCGCGTAGAGCGAGCCCGCCTGCGCCATGGCGCCGATCGCCTTGGCGACGGCGTGCGGGACCAGCCCTCCGACGAGCGCCACGACCTGCGCTCCGTCGGCGAGCCGGCGCGTCTCGTTGCGGTTGAAGTACACGGTGGTGTTCCACCAGGTCTTGGTCACCTTCGGGTCCGCGACGACGGGGTAGGTCGTGCCGGGACCGGTCGTGATCGTCTGGACGATCGTGTCCCCGCGGACGGTGTACGCCGTGCTCAGCGGTGCGCCGTCGGCGTCGGTCGCCCACGGCGCGCCGACCTCGCCGACGGTCACGGCGACGCCCGGGGCGACCTCCTGCACGAGCTCGACGGTGCCGTCCGGACCCGGGACCGGCGTGACGCCGTCCCCGAACGCGTAGGTGAACTCGTGCGGGTCGTCGGGGCCCGGCGTGATGGTCTGGATGCGGACCGAGCCGTCGTCGAGGACCTGCACCGCGGCGTGGGCCCCGCCGTCGACGGCGGGGTAGACGATCGTGCCGTCCGAGGCGACCTCGCCGTCGCCGGTGGTGACCTCCGCCGGGAGCGAGACCTCGAGCGCGGGCGACGGCTCCGAGGCGGACTCCAGGAGCACGAGCCGGTCCGCGTCGAGCGGGACGGTGGCGTCGACGCTGGCGGCCCGGGCGACGACCGTCGCGTCCTGCCGCGTCCCGGACAGGACCCGGCCCTGGTCGGGCGCGACGTCCGCGATGAGGTCGGCGGTGGCCTCGGTGCGGTCCGGGGCGGGGTGTCCGGGCCGGACCGCGCCCGCCGAGGCGCTCGTCGCCCCGACGGAGAGCAGCAGGGCGGTACTGAGTCCGACGGCGACGACGGAGGTGGCAGGACGAGCAGGCATGTGTTCCCCCTGGGTGCGTGAGTGCGGAGGCACCGGGCTGGTGCCCCCGTCGGTTCGTGCTACGTAAAAGTAGCATCACGGTCGCCCGCCCGGTGCCGAGCATGTCGTGGTAGCCCGACCAGGCCGCGAGCCGGGAGACAACCGCATGGTCGGCGAGGGCGGTATGGCGGAAAGTGCGGTTCGGGTGGTTCGTCCCGGGCGCCGGAGGCGTCATCATGGGGACCATGCGATCTCCGGTGCGCGTCGTGGCCCACGCCGCGGTCCTCGCCGTCGTCGCGGGGACGTGCCTGGCCGTCGTCGCGAGCGGGGCGTTCGACGTCGTGTCGCTCCCCGCGGCCGCGCCCGCCGCCGCGCCGCCCGCACCGAGCGCGGGACCGGGCGACGACGCCGCCCCGGCCGGCACCGGTCCGGACGACGAGGCCGGCGCGGACGACGGGACCTCCGGGGGCGACCCCGGCGCGGACGACGGCACGGGTGTCGACGACGGCACCGCGGACGACGACGGTGACGGCGCGGCGGACCCCACGGAGCCCGACCCTCGGTGCCGCGAGGCCGAGGTCGCGTGGGGCGCCGCGGCCAAGGCGCAGGTGAACCTGACCGTCGAGCACCCCGAGGCGCTCGTGGACGGGTTCACGACGGCGCGCGACACGCTCGCCGGGGCGTCGCCGCCCGACGAGATCGCGCGGGACTGGGCCGTCGTGACGACCTACCTGACGATGATCGCGGACGAGGTCGAGGCGACCGGGTCGGGCGACACGGACGAGCTGTCCCGGGCGATCGACCGCGTCGGGCGACGTATCGACACGGGCGCGCTGACGTCGTCGTCCCAGGCCGTGACGGACTTCTTCCGGGCGGGCTGCACGCGCTGAGCGGCCCGACCACCACCCGCGTGCCGCGGGGCCGCCGTGGCGTGCGACACATGGGGAGCGGTCCCCACCTGGGCGGTTCGGGGGAGCGCGCGGCTCCGCGGTAGGAAACGATGGGTGTCATGAGCAACCGACTGACGACCCTGAAGACCACGACCGCCCTGGCGACGAGCGCCCTGCTCGTGCTGGGCCTCGCCGCGTGCGGCGGCTCGGGCGACGACGCGAGCACCGACACCGAGACCACGACCGAGGAGTCGACCCCGACCGACGACGAGTCCTCGGCGTCCGACGAGCCGACCGAGGAGGAGTCCGGCGACGTCGAGGCGTCGGGCGACTTCTGCACCGCCTACCAGGCGCTGCTCGACGCGCAGAGCACCCTGGGCGCGATCGACACGAGCGACCCCGACGCGGCCGTCGTCCAGTTCGAGACGTTCACCGCGTCGCTCGAGGCCGCCGAGGCGCCGGCCGAGATCAGCGCCGACTGGGACACGGTGACGGGCGCGTTCCGCCAGCTCTCCGACACCCTGGAGGCGGCGCAGGAGGACCCGGCGAACGCCGACATGTCCGGGATCACGTCGATCATGACCGACGAGGAGTTCCAGACCTCGGCGCAGAACGTCGCGGTGTACGGCACGCAGAACTGCTGACGTCCCGACCGCACCCCGGACCCCGGCCCGCCTCGGCGCGCCGGGGTCCGGTGCGTCCGGTGCCGTCCGGGGCGCCGCGCGCGACCGAGCGCGCCCGCCTCCTCGCCGACCGGCCCGCCCCGCGCGCATCGGCCAGGATGGACCCATGCCTGCCGACGCCGCCCCCACCTCGTCCCCGCCCGCCGGCCCGACGCCGCCCGGTGCCGGGCTCGCGCCCGCCGACCTCGCGGCGGCGGCGGCGACGCTCCGCGACGACCTCGCCGAGGCCGGCTTCACGGTCGACGGCGTCGAGCGCGTGCTCGGCCCGGTCGCCGCGGCCGCGCTCCACCGCGAGCAGGCCGTGCCCGCGCGCCGTGCGCTGCGGGACCGCCACGGCGACCCGGCGGCCGTGCTCGCCACGCTCTTCCTCCTCGGCGGGGAGGTCCCGCGGCGCGCGCTCGACGCCGCGCTCGCGAGGACGGGAGCCGACGGCGCGCGCCGCCTCGGGCTCGTCGAGGCCGCGGGCGCGGGGGACGACGACGCCGTGCGGGCCGTCGTCGACCTGCGCCCCTACGCGGCGTCCGACGCGGCGGGGCCCGTCACGTGGTGGCTCTCGTCCGACCTCGGGGAGCTCGCGACGGGGCGGCGGCTCGCGCCCGACCACGTGCTCGGCGCGGGCGGGGCGTCGCTCACGCTCGCGCAGGTGACGGTCCGCACCCCGGTCGGGCGCGTGCTCGACCTCGGGACGGGCTGCGGCATCCAGGCGCTGCACGCGGCCCGGCACTCCCGCGCCGTCGTCGCCACCGACATCTCGCGCCGCGCGCTCGGCTTCGCCGCGTTCAACGCCGCGCTCGACGCGCCCGTCCCCGCCGACGGCGAGCACGGCGCGGCCGTCGAGCTGCGCGAGGGGTCGATGCTCGAGCCCGTCGCGGGCGAGAGGTTCGACCTCGTCGTGTCCAACCCGCCGTTCGTCATCACGCCGCGCGCCGCGGGCGGCGCGCTGCCCGAGTACGAGTACCGCGATGGCGGGCGCGCGGGCGACGACGTCGTCCGCGACCTCGTGACGGGCGTCGGGGCGGTGCTCGCGCCCGGGGGCGTGGCCCAGCTCCTCGGCAACTGGGAGCACCGCCGCGGCGTGCCGTGGGACGAGCGCGTGGGCGCGTGGCTCGAGGAGGCGGGCCTCGACGGGTGGGTCGTGCAGCGCGAGGTGCAGGACCCGGCCCAGTACGCGGAGACGTGGATCCGCGACGGCGGCACGACCCCGGAGCGCGAGCCCGACGCGTGGGCCGCCGCGTACGGCGCGTGGCTCGACGACTTCGCGACGCGCGACGTCGAGGGCGTCGGGTTCGGGATCGTGACCCTGCGCCGGCCGCTCGACGGCGGCCGCCCGACGCTGCGCCGGCTGGAGGAGCGCACGGGCTCCGTGCGGCAGCCGCTCGGCGGGCACCTCGCGGCCTCGCTCGCGGCGCACGACTGGCTCGCGGCCCGCGACGACGCGGCGCTCGCGGCGGAGCGGCTCGCCGTCGCGGCGGACGTGACGGAGGAGCGGTTCCACGCCCCCGGCGCGCCGGACCCGACGGTCGTGCTGCTGCGGCAGGGCGACGGGCTCGGCCGGGCCGTCCAGGCGTCGACGGGTCTCGCGGCGCTCGTGGGCGCGAGCGACGGCGAGCTCACCGTCGGGCAGCTCGTGGGCGCGATCGCCGCGCTCTTCGAGGTCCCGGCCGACGACCTCGCGGGCGAGCTCCTCCCGGCCGTGCGGGGCCTCGTGCGCGACGGCTTCCTCGCGCCCGCGCCCTGACCGGCGGCCCTCGGGCCGCCACCGGGCCGGGCACCGCCCGCGTCGTCGTCCGCGCTCACGACGGCAGCGCACGGGCAGGGACCGCGGCGAGACACGGCGGGGCCGGACCGATACGTTCGGGAGGCATGGACCTCGAGGTGCGTCACCTGCGCATGATCGTCACGGTCGCCGAGTCCGGCAGTGTGACCAAGGCGGCCGCGGCGCTCGGGCTCGCGCAGCCCGCCCTCACCGCGCAGCTCAACCGGATCGACCGCGCGCTCGGCGGGTGCGTCTTCACGCGCGACCGCCAGGGCGCCCGCCCGACCGAGCTCGGCGAGCTCGTGCTGCGCCACGCGCGCGTCGTGCTGCCGGCGATGGCGACGCTCGTCGACGACGCGCGGCGGCTCGTGAGCGACCGCGGCGCCGCGCGGGTCGTGCGGGTGGGCACGGTGAGCTCCGCGATCGGCGGGCTGTTCGCGAGCCGCCTGCACTCGGCGCTGCCCGGCGCGCTCGGCGCGGACGACCTGCTCGTCACGACGGCCACGTCGTGGTCCGTCGAGGAGACGGCGGAGCGGCTGGCCGGCGGGACGCTCGACGTCGCGCTCGTGGGGATGTGCGACGACGCGTCCCCGCCCGCCGACGGCGGCCTCGTGTGGACGCCGGTGTCGACGGACCCCGTGTTCGTCCTCGTCGACGAGTACCACCCGGTGGCGGCGCGCGAGGCCGTCGGGCTGAAGGAGCTCGCCGACGCGCTGTGGCTGACGGCGCCGGGCAGCGGGTGCTTCGAGCGCTGCTTCGTGGGGGCGTGCGCGCGGGCGGGGTTCACGCCTCGGGCGATGGGCGAGTCGGACCGCACGTCGTGCATCGACCAGGTCCGCGGGGGTCACGCGGTCGCGCTCGTCCAGCCCGTGCTGCTCGACGCGCCGGGCGTGCGCACCGTCGCGCTCGACGGCGCCCCGCTGCGCTGGACCCACCACCTGGGCTGGCGCCGCGACGCGGCCGACCGGCTCCCGGTCGACGTCATCGCGCGCGCCGCGAGCAGCGCCCATCGCACGGCGGTGCAGCGCTCGCCGCGGTACCGGCGCTGGCGGGCCGAGCACCCCGTGGAGACCGCGTAGGGGTCCACCCGCACATAGCGCCCGCGTATGACCTGATCGTGATCTGGGCGCGCGCTGGACGCCTCCCTAGCGTGACCCTCGACCGGGCCGCCCGGCCCGGCGAAGGGAATGGACGACATGACACGACCACTCCGCAGGAGGCTCGCCGCGGTCACCGCCGCCGCGACGCTCCTGGTGGGCGCGGCCCAGGCGCACGCCGTCGCCGCCACGCCCGCACCCGAGGACCAGCGCGCGACGGTGCGCGCGGTCACCAAGACGGCCCCCGGCCTGCAGCGCGCGCTGCAGCGCGACCTGGGCCTCAGCGCGCGGGACGCCCAGGTGCGTCTCGCGTTCCAGTCCGACGCGGCGGGCGTCGAGGCGGCGCTCGAGCGCCGCCTCGGCGACGACTTCGCCGGCACGTGGGTCGACGAGTCCGCGAACGTCCTCTACGCCGGCGTCACCGACGCCGCCGGTGCTCGCGCGGCGCGGGCCGAGGGCGCGACCGTGGTCGACGTGGACCACACGCTCGCCGACCTCGAGTCCTGGCGCGCGACGCTCGACGACGCTCTCGCGGACGACCCGGCGGCGCTGCCGGGCTGGTACGTGGACGTCACGCGCAACCGCGTCGTCGTCGGAGTGCGCGACGGCGGCCAGGCCGACGTCGCCGCACGCGTCGCCGCCGCGGGCGTGCCCGCCGACGCGGTCGTGTACGAGGAGACGACGGAGGCGCCGCGCCCGCTGATCGACGTCGTCGGCGGCAACGCCTACACGATCGGCAGCAGCCGGTGCTCCGTGGGCTTCGCGGTCCAGGGCGGGTTCGTCACGGCCGGGCACTGCGGCTCGACCGGCGCGCGCACGTCCGGACCGTCGGGCACGTTCCGCGGGTCGAGCTTCCCCGGCAACGACTACGCGTGGGTGCAGGTGGACGCCGGCAACACGCCCGTGGGCGCGGTGAACAACTACGCCGGTGGCCGCGTCGCCGTCGCGGGCGCCACGCAGGCTCCGGTCGGCGCGTCCGTGTGCCGCTCGGGCTCGACCACGGGCTGGCACTGCGGCACCGTGCAGGCGTACAACGCGTCGGTCACGTACCCGCAGGGCACGGTCACGGGGCTCATCCGCACGACGGTGTGCGCCGAGCCCGGCGACTCGGGCGGCTCGCTCCTCGCGGGCAACCAGGCCCAGGGCGTCACGTCGGGCGGGTCCGGGAACTGCCGCTCCGGCGGGACGACGTACTTCCAGCCGGTCGGGGAGATCCTCTCCGCGTACGGGCTGACGCTCGTCACGAGCGACGGCGGGGGCCAGGACCCCGAGCCGCCGACGGGCTGCTCCGGGTACGCCCGGACCTACTCGGGCTCGCTCTCGGCGGGCGGCACCGCCGTCCAGCCGAACGGCTCGTACTACACGGCCGGGTCGGCCGGGACGCACCGCGCGTGCGTGACCGGACCGAGCGGCAGCGACTACGACCTCTACCTCCAGCGCTGGAACGGGGCGTCGTGGGTGACGGTCGCGCAGTCGACGTCGCCGGGGGCGAACGAGTCGGTGACGTACAGCGGCTCGGCCGGGTACTACCGGGTCGTCGTGCACGCGTACTCCGGCTCGGGCGCGTACTCGGTGGGGCTCACCACGCCCTGACCCGTCCGACCGAGCACGAGGTCGCCGTCGTCCCCGGACGCCCCGGCGGCCTCGTGCTCGGCCGTCAGGCGAGCAGCGCCGGGCCGTACCTCAGCACGACGAGGACCGCGAGCCCCACGAGCCAGGCCGCGACGAGGTAGCCGTACGCGCCCGAGCGCACGAACCCGAGCAGCCGCGCCTGCGCGCCGCGCGGCAGGTAGAGGTTGTCCTCCAGCACGTTCCAGTGCAGGAGCGACGCGAAGACGAGCGTCGTGGAGACGGTGATGAGCAGGCACCACGGGCACAGGGCCCCGATGACGACCATCGACTGGTAGAAGAGCCAGTAGGCGAACACGACGCCGAGGAAGTACACGCACTGCGCGGCGAAGAGGAACCACCGGGGGAAGCGCGTGCCGCCGAGGGCCGCGACCGCCGTCGTGATGACCACGGGCTCCGCGACGAGGCCCAGGAACGCGTTGGGGAAGCCGAACACCTGCGCCTGCCACGACTGCGCGACCGTCCCGCACGACAGCACCGTGCTGACGTCGCACGAGAGCACCGCGGCGGGGTTCGCGGCGAGGACCACGGCGTCGTAGGACAGCACGAACGCCGCGGTGAGGCTGAGCAGCCCGAACACGAGCATCTCGCCGAACAGCAGGCCGCGGGAGTGCGACCACCCCGTCGGCCGGGCGAACGGGTCGTACGCGGTGTCCTGCGCGGTGCCCGACGCCGGGCGCCCGCCCGGGCGTGCGTCGTCCGCCACGGCGGTGGTCGATCCGGTCACGGGCGGTCCTCGGGTCCGCGGGGTCCCGCCGGCTCGGGGCCGCTCCGGCGGGCGGGCAGAAGGTGGCGCCGGCCCGGCAGGGTGGGCGCGCTGCCGGCCCGGCGCCGCACTCAGGCTACGGAGGCCCGGACCGGCGCCGACAGGGACCATGGTCCCGGATCCGGGGCCCGCGGACCGGTGCGAGGAGAGCACCGCCCGGTGGGTCGCGGGGGCGGTGCGGGTCGCCCGACCTAAGATCTGGGGGCGCCCGCTCCCCGGGGCGCGGCCCGGGCACCCCGGGCGCCCGCCCGACCCGCCCGAGAGGACCTGCGTGCAGCACGACGACGTCGACTCCCTGCGACGGTCGAGCGCGGCGTGGCGGCTCCTGCGCGCGGACACGGCCCCGCTCGTGCTCTCGTTCCTCGGGACGCTGTTCGTCGAGGAGAACGTCCGGGCGATCCCGGAGAGCGACCTCGTGGCGCGCCTCGACGACCACCTCTGGGCGGTCGACGGCCGGGCCGCCCGCAGCGCCGGCACCGAGCCGCGGTACCCGCGCGCGCCGCAGGCGTACGTCGACCACTGGGCGCACCCGGACCAGGGCTGGCTGCGCGCCTGGTACCCGCCCGGCTCGGCCGAGCCGCACTACGACGCGACGCCCGCCGTCGAGCAGGCGGTGCGCTGGGTCGCGTCGCTGCGCGGGCGCGGGTTCGTGGGCACCGAGTCGCGGCTCAACACCGTCTTCGAGCTGCTGCGCCAGCTCGCCGTGGGCACGCAGACCGACCCGGCGGAGCGCCTGCGCGAGCTCGAGGAGCGCCGGGCCGCGATCGACGAGGAGATCGCGCAGGTGCGCGCGGGCCGCGTCGCGGTGCTCGACGCCGCCGCGCAGCGCGACCGCTACCAGCAGCTCACGCAGACGGCCGCCGACCTGCTCTCGGACTTCCGCGAGGTCGAGGCGAACTTCCGCGCCCTGGACCGCGAGCTGCGCGAGCGCATCACCGGCTGGGACGGCGCGAAGGGCGAGCTGCTCGAGGAGGTCGTGCGGTCGCGCACCGCCATCGCCGAGTCCGACCAGGGCCGGTCCTTCCACGCGTTCTACGACTTCCTGCTCGACCGCCGCCGCCAGGAGGAGTTCGCGGCGCTCGTCGAGCGCGTGCAGGCGCTCGACGCGATCGCGCCCGACGTCGTGCCGGGCGCCCCGCGGGGCACGGCCGAGCACGAGCACCGGCGCCTGCGGCGCGTGCACTACGACTGGCTCGACGCGGGCGAGCGCACGCAGGCCACGGTGCGCACGCTCTCGGAGCAGCTGCGCCGGTTCCTCGACGACCAGGTCTGGCTCGAGAACCGGCGCGTCATGGACATCCTGCGCGGCGTCGAGGCCAAGGCGCTCGCCGCACGCGACGTCGCACTGCGTCCCGGTGCGGGCGACCCGCCGGGCATGGCGGTCGACGCCGTCGCGCCGGAGGTCGTGCTGCCCACGGAGCGGCCGCTCTTCGCGCCCCGCCCCACCGCGCGGCTGGACTCCGACCACGTCGAGGTCGGTGACGACGACTTCGAGGTCGACGCGCTCTACGACCAGGTGCACGTCGACCCCGAGCGGCTCGCGCGCACCGTCCGCGCGACGCTCTCGGCCCCGGGCGGGCCCGGCGAGGTCGCGCTCGCCGACCTGCTCGCCGAGGCCCCGCTGGAGCACGGCCTCGCCGAGCTCGTGACGTACCTGTCGCTCGACGACCCGCGGTTCGTCGTCGTGCACGACGACGAGCGCACCGACGAGGTCCGGTGGGAGGGCGAGGCGCCCGCCGGCCCGGTGGTCGACGACGGCGCGCCCGAGCCCGTGGTGCGCGTCGCGCGCCTGCCGCGCGTGACGTACGCGCGGCGGACCGGGTCCGGCGCACCGCCCGGCCCGCCCGCGCCGCCCGACCTCGTCACCGACCACCGACCCGCCCCCGACCACGCCCCGGAGGAGACCCCGTGAGCACGACCCGCACCGCGCGCGACCCGGAGCTGTCCGTCGTCGTCACGTCGCTGCTCAAGGGCGTCGTCTACCGCGAGTCCGGCGAGGCGCTGTGGCGCGACCTGCTCGCGCGCGAGGCCCAGGTGCGCGACGCCGTCGCGATGCTCGGGCTGCAGGTCGTCGTCGACGAGGGCGACGGCTACGCGTACCTGCGCTCGCAGCCCGAGCACGAGCGCGACGAGCGCGTGCCGCGGCTCGTCCCGCGCCGCGAGCTGCCGTTCGACGTCAGCCTGCTCCTCGCGCTGCTGCGCAAACGGCTCGCGCAGGCGGACTCCGAGGGCGGGGACACGCGCCTCGTGCTGACGCGCGCGGAGATCGTCGACCTGCTGCGCGTCTTCCTCGCCCAGGACGCGGGCGCCGCCGCGAACGAGGCGCGTCTCGTGGACCGCGTGGACGGGCTCGTGCGGCGCGTCGTCGAGCTCGGGTTCCTGCGCCCCGCGGGCCGCCCCGACCCCGACGCCGCGCCCGACGGCGCGGCGGCGGACGACCCCGCGGGCGGCGACGTCCGCCGCTACGAGGTGCGGCGCATCCTCAAGGCGTTCGTCGACGCACAGTGGCTCGCGGACCTCGACGCGCGGCTCGCGCAGTACCTGGAGCTCGCCGCGGAGGGCGGGCCGCGCGGCACCCTCGGCGCGCCCGCCACGACCGGCACGACGACGAGGACGGTGGCGTGATGGAGGGCCTGTTCAGCGCGGTCGAGCTGCACGACCCGGCGGCGGACGACGACGCCCGGGCCGGCTTCCGGCTCGAACGGCTCGAGGTGCTCAACTGGGGCACGTTCGACCAGCGCGTGTGGGCGTTCGACCTCGACGGGCGCAACGCGCTCCTCACGGGCGACATCGGCTCGGGCAAGTCCACGATCGTCGACGCGGTGACGACGCTGCTCGTGCCGTCGCACCGCATCTCCTACAACAAGGCCGCCGGCGCCGGGGCGCGCGAGCGGTCGCTGCGGTCGTACGTCGCGGGGCACTACAAGTCCGAGCGCGACGAGGCGACCGGCACGACGCGCCACGTGGGGCTGCGCGAGCGCGGCACGTACTCCGTGGTGCTCGGCCGGTTCTCCAACCGCGGGTTCGACCAGGAGGTCACGCTCGCGCAGGTGTTCTGGCTCGCGCAGGGCCAGGCGGGCCAGCCGGACCGGTTCTTCGTCACGGCCGACCGGCCGCTCACGATCACCGAGGACTTCGCGGGCTTCGGCGGCGACGTCGCGGCCCTGCGACGGCGGCTGCGCGAGTCCGGCGCGCAGGTGCGCGACCACTTCCCCGAGTACGGGCGCGACTTCCGCCGCCTCCTCGGCATCCCGTCGGAGCAGGCGATGGACCTGTTCCACCAGACGGTGTCCATGAAGTCCGTCGGCGACCTCGGCGAGTTCGTGCGCGAGCACATGCTCGAGCCGTTCGACGCCGACCGCTGGACGGACCGGCTCGTCGCCCACTTCGACGACCTCACGAGCGCGCACGACGCCGTCGTGCGCGCGACCGCGCAGATCGAGCGCCTCGCGCCGCTGCTCGCGGACTGCGACGCGCACGACGCGCTGGGGGAGCGGGCCGCGGCGCTCGTCGCGCGCCGTGACGCCCTGCGCGCCTTCACCGCGTCGCGCCGCGTCGCGGACCTCGACGGGCTCATCGGCGCGCTCGACGAGCGCGTCGCCGACGGCGAGGCACGCCGCCGCCGGGTGGGCGACGAGCTCGGCGTCCTCGCGGCCGAGCGGCAGCGGCTCGAGCTCGAGCGCGCGGGCCACGGCGGCGACCGGCTCGCCGCGATCGAGGGCGAGGTCGCGCGCCGCGAGGTCGAGCGGGCCGCGCGCGAGCGCCGCGTCGCCCAGCTCGCGGGGTACGCCGCCGCGGCGGGCCTCAAGCAAGGCGGGCCCGAGGCACCCGCGCCGGGGGCGGGCCCGTAACACCACGGCGACGAGCCCAGGGACCCGACCGCAGACGACGACGAACTCGTCGACCCCAACGCGAT